>NZ_WLUG01000108.1:0-173024 GCF_009706505.1 Providencia sp. wls1922
GAACTGCCAGACATTAAATTAGCCGAGAAGCCACCCAATGGGTGGCTTTTTTGCGTTTGGGGGAAATGAATAATTGGTAATACATTGGCTTATTGTGACCCTAGTTATAAAAACTCTGTTATAAAAACCATTATTTTCACAATTGATTAAAATTAATAATCGCTCATCGAAATTAATTGATTATCATTTAAGCATCTAACACATTATTCTTTCTCTATTTTTTACACAGAATTCCCCCTCAATTACTCTAATGTAAAATATAATAGGTAAGTATTGTTAAATTGATGTTTAATTCCATTATTCATATACTATTAAAAATGGTTATTTTTAATCAATTAAGATGTTGAATTGTTAAATTTAGCGGAAAGAAGATGAGCATTCATCAAATAGGTGGGTTATATGAATAAAATGAAAAGCAGCAATAGCCAGATTTTTGAGCAGATTATTTCTGTGAATAAACAGCAAGAGAATGAATTTAACAATGGGCAAGATGGCGCCATTATCCTTTCACTGTTAGTTATGTTTTTTATACCCTTCTCTTTACTCGTGATGGTGAAAAATCACCTTGGGTTAGAGAACAATGCTATGGCAATTGTTTCAGTGGTTGTTCTTAGTATTGGAATTGCCGCTGGTTTATATAAAAGCTTTAGAATAGGGGCTAAGTTTGTCGATAAACGCCCTATGTTGGAGCAATTGCTTTCGCGTTATACACCTAAAGATAAAGCGGAGTATCAAAAGTTACTCGTTGAAAAGCAAAGTAACCCTCAAGGCTTTTATGCTTTAGTAGAAGATTGGTTAGCAATAGAAAAACGCGCTTACGCCAATTAAGCCTAAGCATTAAAAAAAGCGACTCATTTGAGTCGCTTTTTTGTTTCTATCGATGAATTTAGTGAGATTTGCCTTGCTCAATACCTAAGCCAATTTGTGAGCGTACAAACTGCTCTTTAAAGCGGGCTCTTTCCATTTTACCTCTCTCTGAATTATCGGTGACTGAGAATAGCCAAGATGCCGTAAACGCGACAATCAAGGAGAAGAATGCTGGGTATTCATAAGGGTAAATCGGTTTTTCATGATGCAGAATAGTCACCCAGATTGTTGGGCCTAAAATCATCAGAACAACCGCTGTAATCAGGCCTAACCAACCACCCGCAAGAGCACCTCGCGTGGTTAACTTGCTCCAATACATTGATAGTAGGATGATTGGGAAGTTACAGCTTGCCGCAATAGAGAAGGCTAAGCCCACCATGAAGGCGATATTTTGTTTCTCGAACAAAATTCCTAAACCAATTGCTACGAAGCCAAGGATCACCACGGTAATTTTTGATACGCGCAATTCATCGCGTTCATCGGCTTTACCATTTTTAATCGCCATCGCATACAGGTCGTGGGAAACCGCAGACGCACCCGCCAACGTTAAACCAGCAACAACCGCGAGAATGGTGGCGAAAGCAACCGCAGAGATAAACCCAAGGAAGAAGTTTCCACCTACAGCATCGGCGAGGTGTACCGCTGCCATGTTGGTACCACCGATTAAGGCGCCAGCTGCATCTTTAAAGTCAGGGTTTGAGCTAACCAGAACTATAGCTCCAAAACCGATGATAAATGTCAGAATGTAGAAGTAACCGATAAATCCAGTCGCGTAGAACACGCTCTTACGGGCTTCTTTTGCATCGCTAACGGTGAAGAAGCGCATAATGATGTGAGGTAAACCTGCTGTACCAAACATCAAGGCCAATCCAAGAGACAAGGCGGATATTGGGTCGGAAACCAGTCCTCCGGGGCTCATAATGGCGATACCATTTTTATGTACTTCAACGGCTTCTTTAAATAACGTATTGAAGTTGAAGCCGACATGTTTCATGACCATAACAGCCATAAAGGTTGCGCCTGCGAGTAACAAAATGGCTTTGATGATCTGTACCCATGTGGTTGCGAGCATCCCACCGAATAGGACATATAGCACCATCAATATCCCAACAATCACGACAGCAATATGATAGTTAAGCCCAAATAACAGCTCTATCAGCTTTCCTGCCCCAACCATCTGAGCGATTAGGTACAGTGCCACAACCACTAAGGAGCCCATTGCAGACAGAATGCGGATAGGTCTTTGTTGTAATCGATATGACGCGACATCCGCGAAAGTATAGCGACCTAAATTTCGTAAGCGCTCGGCAATTAAGAACAGAATAATTGGCCAGCCAATTAAGAAGCCGATGGAATAGATAAGCCCATCGTATCCCGAAGTATAAACTAGAGCCGAGATCCCTAAGAATGAAGCTGCGGACATAAAGTCACCCGCAATTGCCATTCCATTTTGGAAACCCGTAATTTTTCCGCCGGCAGTATAGTAATCAGAGCGAGAGCGAGTTCTTTTTGAAGCCCAGTAAGTGATATAAAGCGTAAAACCCACAAACAGCAAGAACATCACAATGGCTTGAATATTGACAGGTTGACGCTCAACATCGCCTGTCAGGGCATCAGCGAACGCCATTGACGAGGTAAAAAACAGAATAAGTGAGAGCAAGACTTTCATTTTTCTACCTCTTTTAAGATTTCGGCGGTTAAGCGGTCAAATTCACTGTTAGCACGGATGACATATAAACCCGTTAAGATAAACGAGATCACAATCAGCCCAACGCCTACAGGAATACCGCGGGTGATATAGGAACCTTCAGTTATTGGGGTTCCTAGCCAGCTTGGATCAAACGCGATAAGAAAGATAAAACCAACATACAGAACTAACGTTATTGCAGATAACAACCATGAAAAGCGACTACGTTTTCTCACTAATTCTTGAAAGAGAGGGTTCGCCTCGACCTTTTCGTAAGCAGTAGCATTCATCAGAGTTCTCCTCTGTTATTGTATTATTGGCATACTCTGATAGCTCAAAGGCGGATTTTAGGGCGACACATGGCTACCCAAGGAATTAACTGGGTATTCGGTCAGACTCTATTTTCTGCTGATTGAGTGATGCTGAGTATTGATTTTAGGTCGCCCGAAGGCGACCTGTAGTGCCATGAGCTATCTACACAACTATTTATATAGCTACGAGATACTCATTGACTGTTTTTCTTCGAGCAGTTTTTCGACAACACCTGGATCTGCCAGTGTGGAAGTATCTCCAAAATTACTGGTATCACCTGATGCAATTTTTCGTAGGATACGGCGCATAATCTTACCGGAACGCGTTTTCGGTAAAGAATCTGTCCAATGCAAAACGTCTGGCGTGGCAATTGGACCAATTTCTTTACGAACCCAATTACGCACTTCAGTGTACAACTCTGGGGATGGTTCCTCGCCAGAAATCAACGTGACATAGGCATAGATTGCCTGCCCTTTGATGCTATGAGGAATACCCACGACAGCAGCTTCAGCAACCTTCGGATGTGAAACGAGGGCAGATTCAATTTCTGCTGTCCCTAAACGGTGACCTGAAATATTCAGGACGTCATCAACACGACCTGTGATCCAGTAATAGCCATCTTCATCACGACGCGCACCATCACCACTAAAGTACATTCCTTTAAAGGTGGAGAAATAGGTTTGTTCGAAACGTTCATGGTCTCCAAACAGGGTACGAGCTTGACCCGGCCAAGAATCCACAATGACTAAGTTACCTTCCGTTGAGCCATCGAGCGGCTCACCAAGGTTATCAACCAATGCAGGGCGAACGCCAAAGAATGGCAGTGTTGCTGAACCTGGTTTTAACATCGTTGCACCCGGCAGTGGTGTGATCATGAAACCACCGGTTTCCGTTTGCCACCATGTATCAACCACTGGGCAGCGGCTGTTCCCCATTTTCTTGTAGAACCATTCCCACGCTTCTGGGTTGATTGGCTCACCGACCGATCCCAAAATACGTAGAGAATCGCGCTGGGTACCTTCAATCGCTTTATCACCTTCCGCCATCAGTGCACGAATAGCAGTTGGTGCGGTATATAGGATATTGACTTGGTGCTTATCAACGACTTGAGCCATGCGGTTAACCGCTGGATAATTTGGCACACCTTCGAACATTAAGGTTTTTGCACCATTAGATAACGGTCCATAAAGCAGATAGCTATGACCCGTTACCCAGCCCACATCCGCCGTACACCAGTAGACTTCATTTTCATGATAATCAAAGGTGTATTTGAATGTCAGCGTTGCATAAACCAGATAACCGCCCGTGGTGTGGAGAACCCCTTTAGGTTTACCTGTGGAGCCGGAAGTGTAGAGAATAAACAGCGGATCTTCTGCATTAATTTCTTCCGGTGGGCAATCTGCGCTTACGCCTTGGATAACGTCGTGCCACCAAAGGTCACGGCCTTCAACCCAGCTTGGTGCATTACCTGTACGGCGGTAAACAATCACATTCGCGACGGTAGTGACTTGTGGGTTTTGCAGTGCATCGTCCACGTTCTTTTTCAGTGGAATAGCGCGACCTGCACGCAAGCCTTCATCAGAGGTGATGATAAGCTTAGCTTTACAGTCAATAACGCGCCCAGAGACTGCCTCAGGGGAGAATCCCGCAAAGATGACGGTATGGATAGCACCGATACGCGCACATGCCAGCATCGCGACAGCGGCTTCAACCACCATTGGCATATAGATAGCGACGACATCCCCTTTGCGGATGCCTTGCTTCTTAAGAACGTTTGCGAACTGGCACACATCATGGTGCAGCTCACGGTAAGTGATATTTTTTGATTGGTTAGGGTCATCACCTTCCCAGATGATAGCGGTTTGGTCGCCACGAGTGGCTAGGTGACGGTCTAAACAGTTAGCGCTCAGGTTTAAGGTGCCATCTTCGAACCAGCGGATATTGACATGCCCTGGGTCGAATGAGGTGTTCTTAACGCGAGTGTAAGGTTTAATCCAATCAACGATTTTCCCTTTTTCGCCCCAAAATCCTTCGGGGTCTTGAATCGAGCGTTGGTACTCATCGTTATACTGTTGTTCGTTTATCAGGGCATTTTTAGCAATATTAGCAGGAACGGGATGTTTAGTTATTTGTGTCATATTATTATCTCCTTGCAGATGTTAATAGTATGTCAAAAAACAGTTAACTGAAGTATGGATGGTTACTTTGTTTTTCTTTTGAGCGGAAGATCACGTATTAATAGTAATGGGATTTGCAGTATGATCATTTGATGCTAAATCCATGATTGAAATAAAAATTCAAAAATATAACTAACATTAGAATTAAAGAAAAACAAAGGCGAATTATAGTGGTATTAGTTACTGAATAATCTATTGATGATAGTTGTTGGAAAAATCCACAGAATTCACATGGATATGATAATGATTTTCATTAACACTAAAATAACTATAATGGGTGCGTGGTTAAAAACACGCAGTTACTGAAATCCTAATTCAGTCTGTGAGGTAGAAAGATAAGTCACTGGAGACAAACAATATGAGTTATACATTACCTGCTTTACCTTATGCTTACGATGCGCTGGAACCTCATTTTGATAAACAAACCATGGAAATCCATCACACCAAGCACCACCAAACTTACGTGAATAACACCAATACCGCCTTAGAAAAACTGCCTGAATTGGCGGGTTTGGATATTGATGTGTTAATCCAAAAATTAGACCAAATCCCCGCAGATCAACGTACTTTTGTACGTAATAACGCGGGCGGCCACTCAAACCATAGCCTGTTCTGGAAAGGGTTAAAATTAGGTACTGACCTGCAAGGCGAACTGAAAGCCGCTATTGAGCGTGACTTTGGTAGCGTTGATGCCTTTAAAGATCTGTTCGAAAAAGCCGCAGCTTCCCGTTTTGGTTCTGGTTGGGCGTGGCTGGTATTAAAAGCCGATGGCAAACTGGCTGTGGTTTCTACTGCAAACCAAGACAGCCCATTAATGGGTGAAGCAATTTCCGGCGCTTCAGGTTACCCAATCCTTGGTTTAGATGTTTGGGAGCACGCTTACTACCTGAAATATCAAAACCGTCGCCCTGACTACATCAAAGCTTTCTGGTCAGTTGTGAACTGGGATGAAGCAGCAAAACGCTTCGCAGAAAAAACTAAGTAATTTTTTTGCTAACTGATTTTTTTAATAAGCGCGGTTCTTAGGAGTCGCGTTTTTTGTTTTTACCGTCGGTATAACGTTGTTATCTCTATGGTCATTCTTTATGATGAAAACTCTTTCTGGCTGGGTTATCGGGAGCAAAACGGTGAAAATACATCCTCAAGTTTTTATTGGTACCATTCAAAGCACTACCCATTGTGGAGTTAGCGCTATTCATAAGCGAGCAGTGGATGGGGTATTAACTTTAAACAGCTTAGGCATTGAAGGGGATGAACAAGCAGAAACGCGTTTTCACGGTGGGCCTGATAGAGCGTTATGTCATTACCCGCAAGAACATTATGAATTTTGGCGACAACGATACCCGCAATTAGAGGATTTATTCCTTCCTTCCGCTTTTGGTGAAAACCTGTCAACTCAAGGAATGACCGAAGAAAACGTTTTTATCGGTGATATTTATGCTTGGGGTGACGCACGTATTCAAGTCACTCAACCGCGTTCCCCTTGTTATAAACTCAATGGGTTAACGGGAGTGGAAAATTTTGCTCAAGTCATGCAGGACGAAGGTCGCTGTGGTTGGTTATATCGAGTCATTAAAGGCGGTAGTGTCGGTATGGATACCCCACTTAAACTCTTGAGCCGTAATAGTGATATCTCTATGCAAGAAGCGATTATGATAGCTTTCCATGCGCCGTATGATGAAGAGTTGTATCGTCGATTATTGTCTGCGGCGGGGCTATCGGCGAGTTGGAGCCTGACGATGCAAAATCGGTTAGAGCATCATAAAATTGAAGAGTTTAGCCACCGTTTATTTGGTCGACGCGGCTGATGGTTTATCACTGTCATTAGGATTGAGGAAAACAGCATGCAGTACGATTTAAATGATCTCTATTATTTCGTTAAAGTCGTTGAACATGGTGGTTTTTCTCAAGCAGGTGCGGCGCTTGGGATCCCAAAATCAAAACTCAGTCGTCGTATTGCCGACTTAGAGCAAAAACTAAATGTCTCACTGATTTATCGATCAACACGGCAATTTCATGTCACTGATATTGGGCAAGTTTTTTATCAGCAATGTAAGAATGTCGTGGAAGAAGCGGATATCGCCCATGA
Organism: Providencia sp. wls1922; assembly: GCF_009706505.1. Taxonomy (NCBI): domain Bacteria; kingdom Pseudomonadati; phylum Pseudomonadota; class Gammaproteobacteria; order Enterobacterales; family Morganellaceae; genus Providencia; species Providencia sp. wls1922. The sequence continues at coordinate 7,133 of NZ_WLUG01000108.1, forward strand.
ACTGATTTGCTCAGTACAAACACATCCCAAAGGTACTATTAAGCTCTCTTGCCCCGTTACTTTATTACAAGTCTATTTGCAGGATTTACTGATTGATTTTATGGAAAAATACCCTGATATCGATGTGCAAATTCTGGCAGTTAACCGCCCCGTCGATGTGATCAGTGAAGGGTTGGATTTGGCATTACGCGTACGTTCATTACCCCTGGATGATTCTGGAATGATGATGAAAGTGTTGGGGTATTCTCGGCGGATATTAGTTGCAAATCCAAGCGTATTCCGTGAAAAAGGGGAACCATCAACCCCTGAACAGCTGGTGGATTACCCAGTTCTTGCCAATACGGAGCATTCACAGCGTTACACTCTATCTTTAAAAAACAGTGATGAGCTGAGTGTAACTGTGCATGTCACTCCCAAGCTAGCCACCACCGATATTTTAACGTTATACCGTGCTGCGGTAAGAGGGCTGGGGATCGCCCGTATACCACGAGGTGTGGTTGAAAATGAGTTAAAAAGTGGTGAATTGGTGGAAGTGTTGCCAGATTGGCAATTTCCAGAAGATATCATTCATGCTGTGTACCCTTCCCGTAAAGGGTTGTTACCCGCAGTTCAGTTATTTCTAACTTATTTGGCTGAGAATATGGCGGCTGGGAAAAAATAAAGTCCCCTGAAAAAATTCAGAGGACTTTATGGTTATCTGGCATTCGGGATCCGACCAAATTTACCGCTATTAAAATCATTCACAGCTTCGTTGATTTCCTGGCTCGTATTCATCACAAATGGGCCATATCCCACCACTGGCTCATCAATAGGATCACCGCTAAGCAGCAGCACTAAAGCCTCATCGGTGGTGGCTTCTAACAGCACATTGCTATCAGTAGCATCGAGGATCATCAACTCACCTTCATTCAATGCAGTATGACCATCCACAAATAGGCTGCCTTTCAACATCACCAATCCAACATTGCGACCAGTTTTGGTTGGCAATCCCACGACTTTCCCTTTATTCAGACGCAGATCCCAGACATCAAGGGCGGTAAATGTGCGTGCGGCGCCTGTGTTGCCTAGATAGTCGCCTGCAATGACCCGTAATGTGCCCGCCTCATTCGGTAAGTTAATGGTCGGGATAGCATCGCGAGTCAGCAATTGGTAACCCGGTGCAGCCAGCTTATCTTTAGCGGGTAAGTTGACCCACAACTGCACCATATCCAAAGTACCGCCATTTTTCATAAAGTTATCAGACTGATATTCTTGATGAAGTATTCCTGATGCCGCTGTCATCCACTGCACATCACCCGGTCCGATAACCCCACCTTCTCCCGTAGAGTCGTGGTGAGCCACTTCGCCGTCATACACGATGGTAACGGTTTCAAAGCCTTTATGTGGATGCTCGCCAACACCACGATTATCCCCTTCAGATGCTGGGAATGGGTGCGGACCCGCTCTGTCCAACAGTAAGAATGGGTTCAGGTATTTCCCGTGGTTGCTATAACTAAACATGGAGCGAACAGGGAAACCATCACCAACCCAGTGGCTACGTGGGGATTGATAAATACCAATAATCTTTTTCATGGTGAGACTCCAAACTGGTTTTATAAACTGATCAGTGTTATGAACTAATCATTTCGATGAACCAATAATAGAAGAGCCAAAGCAGGGTGAGTAGAGGCAAAAATAGGTTTGATTGTTCTATAAATAGAACAATGTAGTCATGGATGAGTGAGTTAAATGTCGGTTTCTAGTATGCTTCGGGTTAGCAAAAATCGGAGCGTTCCTCTTCATTTATTCATCTTAAACATGAACGATCAAGAATACTAAATAGGTATGATGTCTCCGAGTAAACCTGTGATTCCGATAAAAGGATTGTTATGAAAACAACTAATATCGCCATGGCATTTTCTGTTGCCTTCATGTTGTCTGGCTGCCTTTCTCAGCCAGCGCCTCAGTATGACAACAATGGTATACAGTTAGAAGAGTTTAAAGAGCTAGAAAGCTTGAGAATGCCAGAGCTGGATATTCCTGAAGGGGCGCCGGACGGGGACTATATTGAACGTTATGGAAATGGTGCCATTCAGTTTAAATCGTGGGTGAAAAACAACTGCTTAGATAAAAGCATTACGGTTTATTATAAAAATGGTCAGCCAAAAATGTTTATTCCTATAAAAAATTGCAAAGTGGATGGTGTCATTAAGTCTTACCATCCTAATGGAAATTTAGATACCGAGATGGGATATAGCAATGACCGACTCAACGGCGATTATAAATCCTATTACGACACGCCAAAGAATAATCTGCATCTTAAAACGAGTTTTGTTAATGGGGTTGCGGAAGGTGTTCTTGAAGAGCGCGGACAGGATGGCGAGCTATTAAAGCAGGGTCTGATTAAAGACGGTAAGTTATATACCGCGAAGTAAGTGGATTACAGATAAAATAAAAGCCAATTAACTGTGAGAAAGTTAATTGGCTTTTTGCTATTGAATAGCGATGTAAGATTAAAGCTGTGGGCGTTTTACAAAGCCGATTGCATCGTAAACCTTGTCTAAGGTTTCTTGAGCGCGAGCCGCTGCTTTGGTCGCGCCTTCATCCATAATTTGGTTCAGCAGCGCTTCATTATTGCGGAACTCATGGTAACGAGCTTGTAAGTTAGTCAGCATGTCGGAAACTGCTTCCGCGACCGCACCTTTCAGATGACCGTACATTTGGCCTTCGAACTCGGCTTCCAGCATTTTCACGCTTTTGCCTGTCACGCCAGCAAGAATATCTAGCAGGTTAGAAACACCCGCTTTGTTTTCAACATCGTAGCAAATACGTGGTGGCTCTTCAGAGTCAGTCATGGCACGCTTGATTTTCTTCACAACGGATTTCGGATCTTCCAACAGCGCAATCACGTTATTGCGGTTGTCATCAGACTTAGACATTTTCTTGGTTGGCTCTTGTAATGCCATCACGCGAGCGCCGCCATCAGTTGGGATAAATGGCTCAGGTACGGTGAAAATATCTCCGTAAATGGCATTGAAGCGCTGAGCAATATCACGGCTCAGTTCAAGGTGCTGTTTCTGGTCAATTCCAACAGGAACTTGGTTAGTTTGGTAAACCAGAATATCGGCAGCCATCAGAACTGGGTAGTCAAACAGACCGGCGTTGATGTTTTCTGAGTGGCGAGCAGATTTGTCTTTGAACTGGGTCATGCGGCTCAGTTCACCGAAATAGGTGTAGCAGTTTAGTGCCCAGCTCAGTTGTGCATGTTGTGGCACATGTGACTGAACAAAAATGGTGCTTTTCTTAGGATCAATACCGCAAGCTAAGTAGAGCGCTAATGTATCAAGGGTTCTTTTACGCAGTTCAACAGGGTCTTGGCGAACGGTAATGGCGTGTTGGTCAACGATACAGTAGATGCAATCATAATCATCTTGCATTTTAACCCACTGACGTAACGCACCCATGTAGTTACCGATGGTTAATTCACCGGAAGGCTGTGCGCCGCTGAATACAATAGGTTTCTGGGTTTGTTTAGATTTCTCAGTGGGTGTGCTCATTTCTTTGTATGTCCTTGTAGTATTTTTATACCCTGTTAAGTTTCGAGCCACGCCGTTGGTGACTCGAATTATTGGGGATTTTATTTTGATAAATCAATAACGGAGAGTAGCTCAGAAAAGTGGCTTAACACGTAGTCGGGCTCGGTAATTGCGATTGATTCACCATAGTTGTAGCCGTAGGTTAACCCTACACTTGGGCAGCCTGCATTGTGGGCTGCGATAATATCATTACGGGAATCGCCGACAAAAAGCAATTCTTCTTTGCGTAAACCGAACTGACCCATTGTTAAATAGAGTGGCGCTGGGTGCGGTTTGGTTTTTACCACATCATCGCCACCAAGTACTAATGAAAAGTAGCTATCGATGCCCAGCTTTTCGAGTAATGGCGCCACAAATGGGGTTGGTTTGTTGGTTACAATCGCCATAGGCAAGTTGTGTTTCGCAATGGTTTCAAGGGTCTCTTTGACCTCAGGGAACAGCTGGCTACCGGTATTAACGGTCGTCGCATAATGTTCATCGAAGCGGATACGAGCTTGCTTTTTCAGCTCTGGCGTTACAGTCATTCCCGCCCATTCTAGCGCACGCTCTACGAGCATATCAGCGCCGTTACCTACCCAGATGGAGACACGCTCTTTGCCTGCTGGTGGTAAGTTAAGCTCTTCGAGGGTCTTGTCGATGGCGTCGGCTAAACCGCCGGCGCTGTCAACAAGGGTTCCATCCAAATCAAACGCAATCGCTTTAATACTCTCTAAAACCGCATATGTCATTGAGATACCTTTTTCAATTCTTGGCGCATTTCATCGATGACTTTTTTGTAATCTGGCTGATCAAAAATCGCGGAGCCAGCAACGAAGGTGTCTGCACCTGCTGCGGCAATTTCTGCAATGTTATTGACCTTCACGCCACCATCGACTTCTAAGCGAATATCATAACCACTTTCGTCAATCAATTTACGAACTTGGCGCAATTTGTTCAGGGTTTGTGGGATAAAAGATTGACCGCCGAATCCTGGGTTAACAGACATCAGTAGGATCATATCAACTTTATCCATCACATAATCGAGATAGCTAAGTGGGGTCGCTGGGTTAAATACCAGACCCGCAGTACAACCATTCTCTTTGATGAGTTGTAAGGTTCTATCGATGTGCTCGCTGGCTTCTGGGTGGAAACTGATGTGAGTCGCACCCGCTTTAGCGAAATCTGGAATAATGCGATCGACCGGTTTAACCATTAAGTGAACATCAATCGGGGCGGTGATACCGTAATTGCGCAGGGCTTTACAGATTGGTGCACCGAACGTGAGGTTCGGTACATAGTGGTTGTCCATCACGTCGAAATGGACAATGTCTGCGCCCGCAGCAAGAACTTTGGCGGTATCTTCGCCTAAACGTGCAAAGTCAGCAGATAAAATAGATGGGGCAATGAGAAAATCTTTCATAATTGTCTCCGATTATTCGTCGTTATCTGACAGCACCTATGATTTTTTAGATGCTCCCGCTCCCGCATATAAAGCCAAAAGCTCGTTGACTTTGGCACGGTTCAAAATATTTCTACTAATGGTGCGACGCACTTTTACGATATGTAACTGTGCTTGATAATACCACTCTCGAGTCACCGGGGTCTCATGATTTGAGATAAGAACTGGGATCTTGCGCTCAGATGACAACTTATGTGCCAAAAAAGCCAGATTCTGTTGTTCTTGCGCACTAAAGGCGTTGGTGTGATAGGCCGTAAAATTAGCGGTATCAGACAGCGGTGCATAAGGTGGATCGCAGTAGATGACTGAGCCATCCTGCGCATCGAGTAATGTTTTGCTGTAAGACTGCGTCACAAAGGTCGCTTTCTGAGCTTTTTCAGCAAACCACAGTAATTCGTCTTTCGGAAAGTAGGGTTTTTTATAGCGCCCGAAAGGCACATTGAATTCACCACTTAAATTATAGCGGCATAGTCCGTTATAACAGTGGCGGTTAAGATACAAAAAGAGAATGCTACGTTTAGCTGGGTCATCTGATTGGTTAAATGCTCGGCGCATTAAATAATACTGTTCAGAGGTATTAAATTCAGGTGTGAACAGTTGCTGAGCTTCTTCGATAAAAGCATCAGAGCGATATTTAACCGTGTTGTAGAGGTTGATAAGATCGCTGTTAATATCTGCAAGTACGTACGAATCGTAGTTGGTATTTAAAAATACCGATCCTGCACCAACAAAAGGTTCTATTAAGCAATCTCCTTGTGGAAGATGTTTTTTGATCTCGTCCACAAGCGGGTATTTACCCCCAGCCCATTTTAAAAAAGCGCGTTTTTTTTTCATGCCGTCTTATTATTACAATCGTTTAAGAGCCGCCACTTGGCGGCTCTTTCAGGACAACATTATGCGCCCGGGGAAAAACGTTGTTATTTTTGATCCTGTTTAACTTGTTTCATATTACGCACCCACGGTTTTTTCGCTTGCACTGCGGCAGGTAAGGCTGCAATTGCATTTTTTGCTTCGCTCACTGAGCTGTAATTTCCGTGGATCAATACATACCAAGTTTGGCCATTACGAATGGTTTTATACACTTGATAGTTAGCAAGTTTATTCTCTTTTGCGAAAGCTTCCAGTGTATCTGAACGACTTGCGCTACTTAATTGCAATGTATAGCTTCCAGAGGGGGCTGCAACGGTACTACCACTTTGGTTTGTGCTAGTTGCTGGCTTAGTAGTTGTTTTTGGCTGAGCAGGTTGTTTTTGTTCAACAGGCTTAGTCGCTTTTGGTTGTGTTTTTTCTGGGGTGACAGGTTTAACTGTTGGCTGTTTTTCCACAGGTTTGACTTGTGGTGGTGTCAACGGTGTCACATTTTGTGGTGGCGTCGTGGTGCTTTCAGACGGCAGGTTTTGACCTTGGTTGAGAGCGTCGGCAACATCACCTGGAATTTCAATACGTTCACCAAGACCATTTTGTTGAGTCTGAGTGTCTGCTTGAGTTGGCATTGGGTTAATTTGCTGACCATTTAACTCTTGCGCTTGGCTTGTTTGCGGTTGCGTTGTGGATTGAGTATCTGAGTTGGTCAGTGATGAAGAACCTGATAAATCGATATTACGCTGATTAGCGCTATCATTTTGTAATTTCTCATGTTCTGTTGGTGCTTTTAATGCGGAACTGATTGCAATGATCAGCAGAAGCAGCACTAAAACGCCGACACCGATCATGATGTGTTGACGTGATAACGCAATTTTTGGCTTAGCTGCCGCAGCAGGACGCGCACGTCCGGTTGGTCTATCTGATGTATCAGGCCTTAAATCATTCTGTACTTGAGGCTGATTGTCTGGTTTAAATTCGTCCATTTTCCTCTCCCGAAATTAGTTCGCCTGTGTAGAGATGAAATGTCTCTTATCATTACGACCTGTTCACGACTAAGCAATTGCTTCTGCTCACTTTTAAAGAATAGATTGTTTAGCAATTTCATTCCAATTTCAATGAGATTGCGACCACCTTACTTCGTTACTCGTTATAGGTGCTAGGCGTGCGTATAATTTAACGGCTTTAGTTGATATCTGCCAGTAACATTTTAAAACCCCTGAAAATATTCAGGAGCCAATTAATGATTTTTACTTAGTTCAGTAATAATTTATGGCATACAAGCCGAAATAGCGGCAATTACTGTTGAGGCATCCACATCGGAACGCATTTCTGAACTACCGATAGTGGTTGGAAGGATAAGATGCAATTTGCCTCCCATGACTTTTTTATCTCGCATCATGTGAGGTAAATAGTCATCAGGTTGCATTTTTGCAGGACCAGTAACAGGTAGCTCGGCGCGTTTTAAAAGGGCGATGATGCGTTCTGTTTGTTCTGGGGTAAATTGGCCAATCAGCTCAGCGGTTTTAGCAGCCATGACCATACCAGTAGCAACAGCTTCTCCATGGAGCCATACACCGTAGCCCATTTCGGCTTCGATAGCATGACCAAAGGTATGCCCTAAATTTAATAGTGCACGTAGCCCGCTGGTTTCTTTTTCATCGGCGGCGACCACTTGTGCTTTCAGCTCGCAACAACGGCGAATACAGTACGCCATGGCTTGGTTATCTAATGCCATTAAGGCATCGATATTTTTTTCCAACCAGCTAAAAAATTCACCATCAAGAATGATGCCGTATTTAATGACTTCAGCCAGACCAGAAGAGAGTTCGCGCTTAGGTAAGGTCTTTAAGCAATCGAGGTCAATCACGACGGAGGCCGGTTGATAAAATGCCCCAATCATATTTTTCCCCAATGGGTGGTTAACGGCGGTTTTTCCACCAACCGAAGAGTCCACTTGGGAGAGTAATGTAGTTGGAACCTGAATAAAGCGTACGCCACGTTGATAGCTAGCTGCTGCAAATCCAGTTAAGTCACCGATTACTCCCCCACCAAGGGCGATGAGGGTCGTGTCACGGTTATGGTGCTTTTCGAGTAATGCCGTAAAAACATCATTCATGATAAATAAAGATTTATACTGTTCGCCATCAGGTAAGACGATAGAATCGACTTTGACACCTGAGGCTTCAAGAACGGCTTGGATCTTATGTAGGTAAAGTGGAGCGAGAGTTTCGTTAGTCACTATCATTGCTCGCTGACCCGCAGTTAGTGGCCAAAATGCATCCTTGCCTTGGTACAAACCAGGTGCAATATTGATTGGATAACTGCGTTCATCCAGAGTAACAGTGACTTTTTCCATCTTGCTTTACCTTGAATTCATGACTTCTGATGTATAAAAATTAGTTTTTTTCTAACATTTCAATGATTTGATTGGCAACAACTTTTGCGCTTTGCTCATCAGTATGAATTGTTATATCCGCTATCTCTTCATACATAGGATTGCGTTCATCGGCTAATTTTTCTAAAACTTCGCGAGCGGGCTCATCCACTTGTAAAAGAGGACGTTTTTTATCGCGTTGTGTGCGGGATAATTGCTTCTCAATGGTGGTTTCGAGATACACGACAACCCCACGAGCGGACAAGCGGTTACGCGTCTCTTTGGATTTAACAGAGCCACCACCTGTCGCTAAGACAATGCCTTGCTTTTCAGTGAGTTCATTGATGACTTTCTCTTCGCGATCGCGAAAGCCTTCTTCACCTTCTAGGTCGAATACCCAACCTACATCTGCGCCAGTGCGTTTTTCAATCTCGTGATCGGAGTCAAAGAACTCCATATTAAGCTGTTGAGCTAACTGACGACCAATAGTGCTTTTTCCGGCTCCCATTGGTCCAACCAGAAAGATATTGCGTTTCTCTGCCATGTTTTTTGGTATTACTACGATTATTCGTTAATGATCACCCGCCCCGCCAATCAAATTAGCGGCGGGACCTAAACTGAAACCTCATAAGTGATGATGTGAGATCAGATAAGAAAATTATCTCAATACATCAACCTGAATTGCAACTATATAAATATGGCACTTAGAAAACAAAGTGCCATATTCTTCGTTGCGGGTTTCTATATATTTGAGCCGTCTACATTACATAATGCACTGTTTAGCGAGCTTATTAACAGGTTGTTTATTCCACTAAATGAATGGAACCTGTTAATTATAAAGCAAAATTTCTGTAGCTATTTTATAAGCGGCTGATAGTTTGTTCTTTCATCTACCGATAGTTAGAACACTCAATGGATAACCTTGTATGCTAAAACGACCTCAGCGTCAAATTTATCCGGTATGTTTATGGCACAAAAAGTAATAATTTCACGGTACTTTGAGGAATTAAACATTCAACTAATTGAATGTATAGGCGTTATTTTTTACGCTAAATCTTAATAAGTTTTGGTGTAATAAATACCAGTAAAATACGCTTATCAACGTGTTGCGTCTTATTGATAAATAAACTTCCTAATAGTGGGATTTGTGAAAAAAATGGGATGCCTGAATCCGTTTTTTCTTGCTTCTGTTGAAAAATACCGCCCAATATTAGGGTGTTATTATTTTTGATAGTCACTGAGGTCGCAATTTCTTGTTTATTGATGGCGAGATGTTGGTTTGGATTGACGGTGAGAGCGGTATCTGGGGAGTTATGGCTGATTTTTAATACCATTTCGACTCTGTCATCCCGAGCAATGGTTGGCGTAACTTCCATACCTAATACCGCATCTTTAAACTGAACGTGGCTTTTTTTATCAGAGGTGGTGACATAGGGAATTTCGCTGCCTTGTTGGATGCTGGCGGGCTGTTTATGGGATGCAACCAAACGTGGGCTCGCAATAATTGACAATAAATTTTCTTTTTCTAGGGCGTTAAGCTTCATTTCAAGTAGGCCTTCTCCGAGCCGTAATACATTTAATGCCATCTGTCCTGATTGGCTGCTGTAACGGTTATAGCGGCTATGGTGCCCATCAGTTGCTGACTCACCTAGCATTCCCCACTCTAAACCTAGCGCTTGTAAAGCGGTGCGTGAACTGCTGATGATGTGGGCTGTGATTTGTACTTGCTGCTGGGGAATATCTTTTTGGGCAAGCCATGTTTCAATTAATGCCAAGCGTTCTTTGGTGTCCGTAATGATCAAACTGTTGGTGGTGGCATCAAAGTGGGCTATGCCTTTATCGGATAGTAGGCGCATGTCAGGCTCCGTGATCTGTTGATGAACAGCTTGAGCGTCGATAGAGACTAATGGCAAAATTTTTTCGGTGAGAATTATCTCCGGTACTTTAGGTGGAACGATGGTGTCTAAGAGCTGAGTATCTTCTTCTGTTGGGAGTATGGGTTCAAAAGGGTCTCGGGGTGTTTCGGCATACACGAAGAAGGAGCTGCATAGCATTAACATTAATAAGGGGACAAAAAAATTAGTTTTACTCATTAGGTTGTTCATCCTTGATAAATAAGAGCGATAAATTGGCGGTCAGTTGCTGGTTTTTGGTAGTCAAAATGACATCAGAAAATTGCCAATATTGCTGAGGGAGCGTATGGGTGAGTGATTGCATAAATTCGAGGAGATCCTTAAATTTCCCTTGGATCTCAAGTTGGTAATGAGAATTCAACGGATCCGATGGCTGAAGCTGATTTAAGACAATATTGTTATTCGCAATAAGCTGCTGTAAGTGAAGAATAAAGAAATGAGGATCTAAGGTGATTTCCTCATTAGAAGGGAATGAAGCAAGTTCCTGTTCTAGCCAAACGCGAGTCGGATTTTGGGCGAAAAATTGACTACTGGCTTGGTTTTGTAGGTGCAAGACAGAGCTGTTTTGTTGTAAATCTGCCCATTGATTTCGCTTGTCTTGCCAAATGAAGGTATAGCCAGCGGCAATGCTCACCACCAAAATCAACGGTATTGTTAGATATTGCTGCCAAAGGGGTCGGTACCAAAAAGCGGCAAAGTGGTTATTCATCAATGACACCTCGATAATCGGCTGTTAGGTACAATTGATTAACGGTAGCAACCCGCCGTAACGTGCGCAGTTGCACGTTATCGACCTGAGGTGTTTGGCTAAATTGAGTTAACAGCAAATTCAGATCTTGAAAGCGATAACTGAGCGCTTTGATTTCTAAACGACCTTCACGTAGCTGAAAGGTGGATAGCCAGCTTTTAGGTGGCGTGAGATTGGATAGCGACCTTAATAGGTTGAGTAAGGCATGGTTATGTTGCGCATAGGATTGACGCTGATTTTGCTGAAACGTGAATTTTTCTAGCTGTTGTTGCTGCGCTTGTAATTGTGTTTTTAGTTGTTCAATGTGCTGTTGATGTTGCTGCTGAGTAGCAAGGTATAAGTGGGCTTGCGATATATCCTCTAGAAGCAAACTGATTAAATAACCAAAGATAATGATGACGGAAATACAGCTGCCCCACGTCACCATTAAAAAATAGCGTCGCTGGCGAGTGAGCTTATCGGTTCGCCAAGGTAGGAAGTTAACCTGATACATATTAAAGATCCCCATGACGCAGAGCCAGCCCCGCGGCAATCACAAAGTCCCCCAATTGACGGGGTAATTTGATGGGGTATTGATGAAAAGCTTGCAGTAAATCCCATCGATACTCTATGCCTTGAATATCGTGGTCACTAATGTAGTAAATCGGTAATTTTAAGGCTTCAGGATCGTCAGTTAATAAGGATTGAATCTGGTTAATGTGCACTGGTTGATTATCTTGAGTCGGATTATCGTTTTGAATATGACTATAACTTGCAGGTTGGCTGATAGGCCCTGACCAAAACCATTCGTTTTGGCGATAGTAAACAAGCCAACATTCGTTAGGCAGCTGAGCATGCCGAGCAAGGTAACGCAGCGCGATGGGGGCAATATCTACAGCCAGCAGGTGATAGCCGCTCTCCAGTAATAAATCTTGCCAGAAGGTAATATCAGATTGGCGTGCGGCATTGAAGTAAACTTGTTGCCCAATGATCCGATAATCTACAGCAAGCTCTTGGGCTTGCATGGGAAAAAGTTGGTCAACTTGCGCTTGTAAATACCAGCTTAGCTCGGGTTGCTGCAAGCTCATTTGGTTGGGAAGTGGGACCTGTTTTTGGAGAGACCTTAGTGAGGGTAATGCGATAGAAACAGAGCAGTTTTTAGGTAATTTCTGACGCCATTGTCGCAAAATATTGCGTAAAATTACGCGGTGTTCATCAAGGGTATGTGATGCGCTGTCAAAAGGTAGCGCTTGTTGCCAACATTCACATAACGACCAGAGTTTGCGATGTTTTTTTGCAGCAACTAACTGAATGTGGTGCTGAGATAGCTCAATCCCGATGTGCCATTTTGGTGAATACATACATAATATCCTTATCATTAACAATTAAATTACGTTTTCTATTGTGCTGTATAAGCTTTATACTATGCAGCAGTGATATCTAAACCCGCCTGTCAGTTGCATATGGGAATTCTTCGGTGAAGTTCGTAAAATATTTTTTAATTCTGATTTTCTGTTGCATTTTTTTGGGAAGCGCCTCGATTTATGGCATGTACAAATATGTCGAAGGTGAGCTGCCTGATGTCGCAACAATGAAAGACATTCGTCTGCAAACGCCAATGCAGGTATTCAGTGCAGATAATGAACTGATCGCCCAATATGGTGAAAAGCGCCGTATTCCATTGCCATTAACTGACATTCCTCCAATGTTAGTGCATGCCTTTATTGCAACAGAAGATAGCCGCTTCTATGAGCACCATGGTATTGATCCAATTGGTATTTTCCGTGCTGTGACTGTGATGGCTTCATCGGGTCATGCATCGCAAGGGGCGAGTACCATTACTCAGCAGCTGGCGAGAAACTTCTATTTAAGCCCAGAAAAAACCTTGATGCGTAAAGCAAAAGAGGCATTTTTGGCGATTCGTATCGAACAGTTATTTACCAAAGATGAAATTATGGAGCTGTACCTGAATAAAATTTATTTAGGTAACCGTGCTTATGGTGTGGGTGCAGCCGCTTATGTTTATTTTGGTAAAACAGTCAATGAGTTAACACTAAGTGAAATGGCGATGATTGCCGGCTTACCGAAAGCGCCGTCAACATTCAACCCGCTTTACTCTTATGACCGTGCGGTTAACCGCCGTAACGTCGTATTAATGCGGATGTTAGAAGAAAAATACATCACGCAAGATCAGTACGAGCAAGCGAAAAGTGAAAAAATTGTCGCTTCTTATCACGCACCAAAAGTGGATTTTTCTGCGCCTTATTTAGCAGAAATGGCACGCCAAACGATGTATGAAAAATACGGTGAAGATGCCTATACCGATGGTTATAAGGTGTACACCACGGTTGTGCGTAAAGACCAGTTAGCGGCGACTGAAGCCGTACGTAATAATTTGATAGATTACGATATTCGCCATGGTTATCGCGGTCCTGCAGAAGTGTTATGGAGCGGTAGCCAAGCCGCATGGGATAAAGAACAAATCGTTGAGAAACTGAAAAAATTACCAAACTATGGTTCATTGGTTCCAGCCGTTGTCACGTCTGCGAGCAGCAGCGATGCAAAAGTCATGCTGGCGGATGGATCGGACATCCAAATTACGATGGCGGGTGTGCGCTGGGCGCGTAAATTTATTTCAGATACTCAGCAAGGTGGTACGCCATCTGCCGTGAATAAAGTTGTGCAGCCTGGTGAGCAAATTTGGGTTCGTCAGGTTAAAGATAGCTGGTGGTTAGCACAAGTCCCTGATGTGAACGCAGCATTTGTTGCATTGAATCCGAATGATGGGGCGGTGATAGCCCTTGTGGGTGGTTTTGATTTTAATATGAGTGAATTTAACCGCGTGACGCAATCATTGCGCCAAGTGGGCTCAAACATTAAGCCATTCTTGTATACGGCTGCGATGGATAAAGGCTTAACGTTATCGTCATTACTCAATGATGTGCCGATTAGCCGTTGGGATGCGGGAGCTGGTTCAGACTGGCGTCCGAAGAACTCACCACCGCGCTATGATGGTCCTATCCGTTTACGTCAAGGTTTAGGTCAGTCGAAAAACGTGGTGATGGTGCGTGCGATGCGCGCCATGGGTGTGGATTATGCCGCAGATTATTTAACGCGTTTTGGTTTCCCGAAAGAGAATATTAACCGTACAGAAGCGTTGGCGCTGGGTGCTCCATCATTTACCCCAATGCAAATGGTGCGTGGTTACGCCGTGATGGTGAACGGGGGATACCTTGTTGATCCTTACTATATCTTGAAGATTGAGAATCACAGCGATGAAGTAATTTTCGAAGCGAAACCAAAAATTGCGTGTCCTGAGTGTACAAATATTCCGGTCATTTATGGGGATACGGCGCGTACGATTGCGCTGAGTGATTCTGAAGGCGAAGACGCAACAGAGGAAGTGACTCAATCGAATAATAATGTGGTGGAGCAAGAGCCAACGATGGCACTGTCTACGACCGCAGAACAGCAGAGCCCTGAAGACCAATATGCCCCGCATGTTATTAGCACACCGCTGGCGTTCTTAATTCGCGATGCGATGGTGACAAATATTTATGGTGAGCCAGGTTGGTCAGGTACCGGTTGGCGTGCGGGGCGTGATCTGGGCGGTCGTCGTGACATTGGCGGGAAAACAGGAACCACGAATAGCTCGAAAGATGCGTGGTTCTCCGGTTATGGTCCTGATATTGTTGCCTCAGCATGGATTGGCTTTGATGATAACAAGCGCACATTAGGTCGTACCGGAATAAGCGGTGGTGAAGCAGGTGCGAAGAGTGCTCAGCCGATTTGGGATGACTTTATGAAAGCCGCCCTTGACGGCGTTCCGGTGAAAACTATGCAACCACCAAAAGGAATTATTTCAGTCTCTATCGATACCCGTACAGGTAAACTCTCATCCGGTGGACCTTCTCGTAGTGAATACTTTATCGAAGGAACTGAGCCGAAAGAGCGCGCGGTACAAGAGGTTGGAACGACCATTTCAACGGAAAATGGAGCCAGCCAAGAGCTATTCTAATGAGCTGTTTTGAGTGTAAATAAACTGCACCCCATCGCCGTTTGGCATGGGGTGTACTTATTTAGGGTATTGGATAGATTGAATATCGAGTGGCGTTATTTCGCGTTATTTTTTAAGTAACGTTCCACATAAAACAACGCGCTAATATTGCGGGCTTCATTGAAGTCAGGGTGGTCGAGGAGCTCCATCATACGTGCAATCGGCCATTTGACTTGTTGGAGCGGTTCTGGCTCATCCCCCTCAAGTTTTTCGCTAAATAGGTCGTTAGCTATAAGTATGTTCATCTTGCTGGAAAAGTAAGATGGGGACATGGTGAGTTTTGCCAAAGGGGTAATTTGGCGAGCCCCATAACCGATTTCTTCTTTGAGTTCTCGCTGAGCTGCCTCAAGAGGGGCTTCTCCTGGGTCTACGGCTCCTTTAGGGAAGCCTAGCTCATAGTTTTCGATACCCACGGCGTATTCACGGATCAAAATCAGGTGATCATCAATGATGGGGACGATAAGAACTGCTTCACGCTTTGCGGGGCGCATTCTTTCATAAACACGTTTTTCGCCATTACTAAATTCGAGGTCAACAGATTGGATACTGAATAGTTTAGATTTAGCAACATCTTGAATATTCAGGATTTTTGGTTTTTTTAACTCTGTCATAACGATTTCCGAATCAGGTGAATGGGATCCATGAGGGCAAGCATACATTGTCTTTAACTATGACGCATATCAAAAAAAAATGATAGAGATTATAGGGTGGAGAAAATGCTGTTAGTATAATCTACTTATGAAAATCGCACTGATTAATAAGTAAAACATTTTATTTACAACATATTGTAAAATAAAACAAAAACTGAAAGAGAATAGGAATTGGCTTATATAGTGAATAGCATTACGTTGCTATGCTTTTTAAGTAGACAATTCTGTTGAGAAAAAAATGCTAAACAACGTCATTATACTGGCTCTGATAATAGCTAGCCTAATTATAATGGTTTCCGTTCTGTTCTTCCGGCGGGGACGGCGTTCTAGTGTCTATCAAATACCCTCTCTAGCAACACCCGCGTTTAAAAAAATGATTGAGTCTGATTTCCAGACTATCACCCAGTATCTTAATCACAGTGCATCTAAAAACCTTCATTCGCCTTCCCAAGCTGCATGGCAAATACGAAAAAATGCGACTGTTGCTACCATCTGTAATGCCATTACGCGATTTAATTTGCGTCAAGAGCAAGGGCAGGGTTGGCGTTATTTTATTGATACGATTGAAGTTCAGTTACCTTCTCAACTAGAACCGTTCTTACAACGACAAAATGCCATGGAAATTGTAGAAACGGATCATCTGCCTTTAATTGTGGCTCTCAATGGTCACTCATTGAAGGAATTTAGCTATGAATGGGAAGTCCTTTCAGAGGAGCCTAGGACTCAACCTGAGGCTGATATCCATGAAGGTGAACCGAACACCATTCAATTGCTGAAGATGCGTAAGGAAAGTAAAGAGGAGCATCGACTCCATAATTCTTCCGGGTGGTTAGGGGCGATTGTGGTGAGCCTCAGTTTTTTTATCGGCTATCTGACGATTGTTTCTATTCCCATTTTTCAAGGATGGGGGCTGACATTAGCTGCGGTGGTTTTTATCCTCGGAATGTTTTTATTATTCCGTTTACGTCTTTTTCCTAGACCCTATCAAGATGTGCAATGTATTTATGGGCAAGCCAAACGCTGGGAATTGTACGGAGAGTTAGATAAAAAATACTCATCCACCATTTCGATAGGGGGTGTAGATTTGCACTACCCCACCTATTGGCTCCCTTACCTAAAATATGAGCTAAACCATCCTACGAATATTGACCTCTATTCGACGGGAGAAGTGCTACGGTATGGTCGATATCTCTCAGTTCATGAAGAGGAACGCTATTACCCCTATAAACGATTTAAAAAGAATGTGCTGATGTTTTTCAGTGCATTGCTCGTTTTGGCGATGGTGTTTTCTTATCAATCGATTAGTTTGCCAGTAAAATTAGGTTTTGCGTGGATTGAAGGTGCGAAAAAAGTCAGTGTTGTTGACCCTTCAGATTTAACAGCGCGTAAAATTAGAGTTGGAGAT
Source organism: Providencia sp. wls1922 (assembly GCF_009706505.1). NCBI lineage: Bacteria > Pseudomonadati > Pseudomonadota > Gammaproteobacteria > Enterobacterales > Morganellaceae > Providencia > Providencia sp. wls1922. The sequence continues at coordinate 24,136 of NZ_WLUG01000108.1, forward strand.
ACATTATCAGCGAAGGGAATGGGGATGTGTTATCGTCCTCCTAATTTGAATGATGCCAATCAAGCGTTGTTTGTGCCTTTTGATTGTTCGGGTGTGTATTGGAATAATATTAACCTGATTACTGAGCCGCAATCTGAGATTGTGAATCGAGCCATAGATTTATTGAATAGCGTAAAAAATCAATTACATCCAGATAAAGATGCCCCGGGAATTAACCCAAGATTGCAGCGTGAAATCATGAAATCGGGAATGAATATTATTTTCGATTTTTCAGAAATCGTATTAAAAACCAACGCGTTGTGTGATCAACAAGATCATTGCATTAAACTCAAAAGCGCATTGTCTAACTTGGGTGGAAGTGTGGATGATTGGCCGGGATTGGTAAATAAAGCGTCTTCAGGAAAATTAAGTGGTGCGCATGTTTTATTACGTGCAGGAAGTGCTGATGCCTTGGAAAACCTCGTTGAAGACACCACATATGATTTCATCAAGAAAGAACTTGAGAAGGAAGTTCGTAAACTCAATAGCCCACCACCAGGTGGGGTATTGTTGATCAGCGATGAAAACCGCCCGCTGGTAGATATAATGCCAGTAAGTTCACTGAGCGAAATGAACCAAGTTCAGCGATGGTATGAGTTAAAGCGCTTATCTAGCATTCTGATTAATACCCCATTTGATGTTGAAGGGGTTATCACGAACATTTCGACAGATGCCAATGGCACATTGCAAGTGGTGGTTCATGAACGCTTGGATGAAGATGTGTTATCAGAATATGTCTGCCGTTCAATGTTGGTTTTCTTCTTAATCATTTGTACCTTGATAAATGGAACATTAATTATTATTCGAGTTTTGAATAACAAACGGCGTTTGCGTAAAATCACTGAATATTACGATAAATGCTATGAGGCAGATAATCCTTCCGAGTCTAGATAGTATTATCCTTCCCTGACCATGGAGCCTCATTTTGGTTTGGCATTCAAACTAAGTGTGAGGAGGCACCATGAAGCCGTTATCGACAAATCAATCTTCAACAAAGCCATCATCCGCTGAACAAGTTCGCCTTGATAAATGGCTATGGGTTGCACGTTTTTATAAAACACGTTCCATTGCTCGTGAGATGATTGATGGCGGAAAAGTCCATTACAATGGGCAAAGAAGTAAGCCGGGCAAAATTGTTGAATTGGGTGCGATGATAAAAGTGCGTCAAGGAAATGATGAGCGGATTATCGAAGTGCTCGAGATCAGCAATCAACGTAAAGGCGCACCAGAAGCTCAGTTACTCTACCGTGAAACCGTAGAAAGCCTTGAACAACGTGAAAAGATGGCGATGGCACGTAAGATGAATGCACTCACGATGCCACATCCTGACAGACGTCCCGATAAAAAAGAGCGTCGGACTCTGCTAAAATTTAAACACACGAATTCCCATGAATCGTCTTAATAGACTGCCTGAGTAATAGAGAGAAATTATGGCTAAACAAGACCAACTCCACCGTTTCCTGTTCGAACAGCATGCAGTACGTGGAGAAATGATTACTGTCGATGAGACTTTTCATCATATTCTAGAAAATCATGATTACCCAGAAGCCGTCAAAATGCTGCTGGGAGAACTGCTGGTTGCGACCAGCTTACTGACTGCAACTTTAAAATTTGATGGTGACATTACCGTTCAAATCCAAGGTGATGGCCCTGTGAAGTTAGCCGTGATTAACGGTAATAACCTACAACAAATGCGCGGTGTTGCCCGTGTTGAGGGTCCTGTTGTCGCGGGAAGTACGTTGCAGCAAATGATTGGTAACGGGTTCATTGTCATCACAATTACACCAAAACAAGGTGAGCGTTATCAAGGGATTGTGGCGATTGAAGGCAATAGCATTGAAGAGAGTATTGATGCCTATTTCCGCCAATCTGAACAGTTACCAACCCGCCTGTTTATCCGTGTTAGTGAACAAGATGGCAAAGCGATTGCTGGCGGGATGTTGCTGCAAGTTTTACCAGCTGCAGGAGAGACTAGCCACGAGTTTTTTGATCACTTAGTGCAACTGACTGCGACTATCAAAGGCAAAGAGCTCAGCGAATTAGACGTGAAAGAGGTACTTCATCGTCTATATCATGAAGAAGATGTCACGCTGTATGACCCACAATCTGTTGAGTTCCGTTGCACTTGTTCACGTGAACGTTGTGAAGCGTCTTTAGCGACATTAACCCATGAAGATGTTATGGATATTTTGCACAAAGATGGGAAAATTGATATGGAGTGTGAATATTGTGGCTCACACTATGTATTTATTGAATCCGATATCATCGGGTTAAATAATGAGCGAAATCAGCAACTTCACTGATACGATTTAGCAACCTAATTATGTGACGAGGGTGCAATTTTGCACCCTTTTTTTATAATTTTAAAGGATTATAACGTGCTCTAAGTCTCATTATGAATTAAAAAAAATTATACATTTTCAATTCTTTGATAACTATCGCTGTTAATTAGTCGTAAAGATTTATGATCGTCGGCAGAATAGCTATGTTTACCAGGAGCAATATAATGAGCGCTAAAAGCATTACCCTGAAGGATCTCGAAAAGTACGGCATTCATGACGTCGCTGAAGTTGTTTATAACCCAAGTTATGAGCTGTTATTTCAGGAAGAAACCAAGCCAGGTCTTGAAGGTTATGAACGCGGTACCGTCACTACGTTAGGTGCTGTTGCTGTTGATACCGGTATTTTTACAGGACGTTCCCCAAAAGATAAATATATCGTTCGCGATGATGTAACCCGTGATACCGTTTGGTGGGCTGACCAAGGTAAAGGTAAAAACGATAACAAACCAATGAGCCAAGAGGTTTGGAGCAGCCTGAAACACTTAGTGACTGAGCAGCTATCAGGCAAACGTTTGTTTGTTGTGGATGCATTCTGTGGTGCGAACGCAGATACTCGTCTGAAAGTCCGTTTTATCACTGAGGTTGCATGGCAAGCTCACTTCGTGAAAAACATGTTTATTCGTCCATCTGATGAAGAGTTAGTTGGTTTTGAACCAGACTTTATCGTGATGAACGGTGCAAAATGCACTAACCCGAATTGGAAAGAGCAAGGTCTGAACTCAGAAAACTTTGTTGCTTTCAACTTAACTGAGCGTATGCAGTTAATCGGCGGTTCTTGGTACGGCGGCGAAATGAAGAAAGGTATGTTCTCTATGATGAACTACTTGCTGCCATTAAAAGGCATCGCATCAATGCACTGCTCTGCAAACGTTGGTGAAAAAGGCGACGTTGCAATTTTCTTCGGCCTGTCTGGTACAGGTAAAACCACATTGTCTACAGATCCAAAACGTAAGTTAATTGGTGATGATGAGCATGGTTGGGATGATGACGGTGTATTCAACTTCGAAGGCGGTTGCTACGCGAAGACTATCAACCTGTCTAAAGAAGCTGAGCCAGACATCTATGGCGCTATCAAACGTGATGCGTTATTAGAAAACGTCATGGTATTGGCTGACGGTTCCGTTGATTTCAATGACGGTTCTAAAACTGAGAACACGCGTGTTTCTTACCCTATCTATCACATCGAAAACATCGTAAAACCAGTTTCTAAAGCGGGTCATGCGACAAAAGTTATCTTCCTGACGGCAGATGCATTCGGTGTGTTACCACCAGTTTCTCGCTTAACGCCAGAACAAACTCAGTACCACTTCCTGTCTGGTTTCACGGCGAAGTTAGCCGGTACAGAGCGTGGTGTGACTGAACCAACTCCAACATTCTCTGCATGTTTCGGCGCAGCATTCTTATCTCTGCACCCAACTCAATACGCGGAAGTATTAGTGAAGCGTATGGAAGCCGCAGGCGCGAAAGCATACTTAGTCAATACTGGTTGGAACGGTACAGGCAAACGTATCTCTATTAAAGATACGCGTGCAATCATCGATGCAATCTTAAGTGGCGATATCGAAAAAGCGGATACCATCAAGCTGCCAGTGTTTGATTTAGAAGTCCCAACAGCATTACCGGGTGTGGATACCAATATCCTTGACCCACGTAATACTTACGCTGATAAATCTCAGTGGGATGAAAAATCTAAAGACTTAGCGGATCGCTTCGTGAAGAATTTCGATAAGTACACTGATACCCCTGCAGGTGCAGCACTGGTTAAAGCCGGTCCTAAACTGTAATTTCGGGTAGTACAGATAAAAGAAGGCTCTACAACGATTGAAGATAACATCATCGTGTAGAGCCTTTCCCATTGGTGTTAGCGTTTACTTACCTGAAAAATTATTCCGCAGCAGGCAAGTCAAAAACTAAAATTTCACTCTCTTCATCAGCTTTAATCGTTAGCTGATTTTCTTGCCAAATGGCTAAACCATCGCTAGTCGTTGCTTTCTGCCCATTAACTTCAATGTTGCCTTTAACGACTTGGATCCAAACAACACGTTTTTCTGCGATGTCGTAAGTGCTTTGCTCATTAGCTGGTAATGCCCAGCGCCATAAGGTCATGTCTTGGTTAACTTTTAGCGAGCCATCGCGTGCATCTGGTGATAACACCAATTGCTTACCACTTGTCGAATCAAAGCGTTTTTGCTCGTAACGTGGCTCGATGCCATTTTTATCTGGAATGATCCAGATTTGGTATAAACGCAGCTCTTTTTCATTACTTGGGTTGTATTCAGAGTGACGAACACCCGTTCCCGCGCTCATGATTTGGAATTCACCCGCAGGGATCTGTTCCATATTGCCCATGCTGTCTTTGTGCTCAACGGCACCATCCAGCACGTAGGTCAATATTTCCATGTCTTTATGAGGGTGAGTACCAAACCCTTGTCCCGCAGCGATGTAGTCTTCATTGATGACTCTTAACGCTGAGAAACCCATAAATTTTTCATCGTAATAGTTAGCGAACGAGAAAGTGTGCCAGCTGTCCAGCCAACCGTGGTTTGCGTGTCCACGTTCATTTGCTTGGCGTAAATAGATCATTGAGTCATCTCCTTAAAAGCGGATATCCAATTTTCATTGGGCTCTTGCTTAACTTGTTGATGACAGTTTAGCCAAATTGTAGAAAGAGAAAAGTAGGCGACATTAACCATAGGATCCAAAAAATTTGAATAAGATTCTAGGATATCACCAAGATGATTTTCGGTATGAAATGGCAAGGTACAGATAAAAAAATAGCCAGCATATGCTGGCTAAAGTAAACACTGGAAGCAATGTGAGCAATGTCGTACCTCCTACAAGAGACTGACTAAGTTAAGTCGCCTGCGGAAGATGTGATAATGATAATAGTTATCACTATCGTTTGTAAAGAGTTATTTTTAACCAATTTTAGATTTATTTAAACTCAATGCTCAACTGCCTGATTTGGTTGAAATTAAATAATATCCATTATTTTTCAATGGATTAAATAATTTCATAAAAGCGTGCGCGATTAAGCTTGATGGAGCAAGTTTTCCGCACAAGCAGAAGCGGAACTCCACGCCCATTGGAAATTGTATCCCCCTAACCAACCCGTCACATCCATCACTTCGCCAATAAAATAAAGTCCGGGAGACTTGAGCGATTCCATGGTTTTGGATGAAATTTCATGGGTATCAACGCCACCAAGAGTCACTTCCGCAGTACGATAACCTTCTGTGCCGTTAGGTTGTACTTGCCAGTTATGCAACAAGTCATCAAGAGCATCAATCTGTGCGTGGGTGAGTTGTTTGAGTGGGCAATCTGGAATCTGTCCAAGTTGTTGTAAGACCTCAATTAAGCGTTTAGGTAACAGTGTCGCTAAGGTATTTTTGAGCGATTGATTAGGGCGCTGTTGTTTCTCATTGGTCAGAAATTCCCCCAATGAAATCTCTGGAAGTAAGTTAATACTCACATACTCGCCGGGTTGCCAGTAATTCGAAATTTGTAAAATTGCCGGACCTGATAGTCCCCTGTGAGTGAACAGGATATTTTCTTTAAATAGCACACCGCTGGCGGATGTGACGGTTGCCGCCACGGAAACCCCAGAAAGGGCTTGAAGTGCTTCAAGTAGAGGTTTGTGTAAGGTAAAAGGAACGAGTGCAGCACGGGTAGGGATGATGCTGTGCCCAAATTGCTCGGCAAGTCGATAACCAAACGGAGTTGCTCCTAAGCCTGGCATTGAAAGTCCGCCAGTTGCAACCACCAGTAAGCGAGTACTTACTTGATCTCCGTTCACCGTGACAACATAGCCGTCATCCGTTTTGTCGACTTGGGTGACTTCACTGCGTAGCTTGATAGTGACATTGGGCTGATCACACTCACTTTTCAGCATATCGACGATATCTTGCGCACTATTATCGCAAAATAGCTGTCCTAGGGTCTTTTCGTGATAAGGAATCTGATATTTGCCAACAAGCTCAATAAAATCCCATTGTGTATAGCGAGCAAGTGCTGACTTACAAAAATGAGGGTTAGTCGAGAGATAGTTATTGTGATCGGCGTACATATTGGTGAAATTACAGCGTCCACCGCCGGACATCAAAATTTTACGCCCTAATTTTTTACCGTTATCCAGTACAAGGGTATTTAAACCGCGCTTACCAGCGAGTGAAGCGCAAAATAATCCGGCCGCGCCTGCACCTAAAATAATAACGTCAATATTTCTCACAATCAGGGTTCTCTATATATATTTGATTTTTATCGTAATTACGAATATTTATGCCGCTATTTTACGCGATTTAACGTAGGTTGTAATGCAGCGGATCATCGAAGAATTAATGAAAAGTATGGTAGACGTATTATAATTAGGAAAAATCGCGAAAAAAGACTATTTCCCCCAGATTTTCACAAATTATCATAAAAAAAGTTTCAAAAATTCAGAATAACTTTAATTGTGGTAACTGGATGATATTAAAGGGATAGTTTGTATTTGATGATTTTTTGATTGGTATTTAAATCAAAAAAAGGTCAGATTTCGCTTCCACCGCTAGCGTTTGTCACTGATAATGCGCCGCGTTCATGTCCAACCAATAATGGCTTAACGTCTATGCTACATCTTTTTACAGGTTTAGAATTTTACACAGGTCTATTGTTAGTTCTAGCACTGTTATTTGTGCTGTTCTATGAGGCGATTAACGGATTCCATGATACTGCTAACGCGGTCGCAACGGTGATTTACACCCGAGCAATGCGCGCTCAGTTCGCGGTTGTCATGGCCGGGGTATTTAACTTTTTCGGTGTCTTGCTGGGAGGGCTGAGCGTGGCATATGCCATTGTTCATCTTTTACCAACAGACCTTCTCCTTAACGTGAGCTCTGCTCACGGCCTTGCAATGGTCTTTTCATTGCTACTGGCTGCTATCATCTGGAACCTTGGAACCTGGTATTTAGGTATTCCAGCATCAAGTTCTCACACGCTGATCGGTGCCATTATCGGTGTTGGTTTAACCAATGCGATAGTGACTGATACATCGGTGGTTGATGCGCTGAATATTCCTAAAATGATCAGTATTTTCATGTCCTTAATTCTTTCTCCGGCTATCGGTTTTGTGATTGCAGGGCTGATGATTTTCATGTTACGCCGTTATTGGAGCGGAACGAAAAAACGTCGCCGTATTCACTTAACGCCAGCTGAGCGTGAGAAGAAAGATGGTAAACGCAAACCACCATTTTGGACGCGTACTGCATTGATCCTGTCTGCTGTCGGCGTGAGCTTCTCTCACGGCGCGAATGATGGGCAAAAAGGTATCGGTCTGATTATGCTGGTGTTAATTGGTGTTGCACCAGCAGGCTTCGTCGTTAACATGAATTCAAACGGTTATGATATCGCGAGAACACATGATGCGGTGGTTCATCTGCAACAATACTATGAAACACATAAACCAGCCTTAAACCACGCAATTGAAAATACGCCTATGATGGCGGAGAACAAGCCAGAAGAAGGCGAGTTCCATTGTGACAGTTCGCGTACGCCAATTATCTTAAATCAAGCTCAGAAGATGCTCAGCGGCATTCAGAGCTATGATGAGTTAACACCTGACCAGCGCAACCAAACTCGTCGCCTGTTAATGTGTATCTCCGATACTGCGAATGCTGTGGCGAAGTTACCAGAAACTAGCGCAAAAGATGCGAGCTTACTGAAAAAGCTGAGTAATGACCTGCTGTATACTGTTGAGTATGCACCGTTATGGATTATCGTTGCCGTTGCGTTAGCACTGGCACTGGGTACCATGTTCGGTTGGCAGCGTGTTGCGGTGACTATCGGTGAGAAAATCGGTAAGAAAGGTATGACTTACGCACAAGGCGTATCGGCTCAGGTCACTGCGGCGGTATCTATCGGTGTGGCAAGTTATACAGGTATGCCTGTTTCAACAACCCAAGTTCTCTCTTCTGCGGTAGCGGGTACGATGGTAGTTGATGGTGGTGGTGTTCAGAGTAAAACGATTAAGAGCATTGCGCTTGCATGGTTACTGACGCTTCCTGTTTCCATCATTCTGTCCGGTGTACTGTACTGGATTGCGCTGAAGATTATCTAATCAGCGGTAGGGAGCCCAGTTAGGGCTTCCTGCACACTCTAAGCATAAGCATTCTAAAATAGTGATGATCGGTTTCCGGTCATCACTATTTTTTTGCCTTGAATAAAGGGAATAACAAACGCGAGGTTAATTGGCTATCACCATATAGACCAAACTCACAACGACTAAAATGCTTAATCGGCTGATCAACATAAACTGCTTGCGAATACGTTCACAACGGAATATTACATCAGGATCGTAGTGCTCAAGGTACTGTTTGGTATTGATATAACGGACAAGGCGCAATTGCTTGTTAAGCTGACCGTGAGTCGTGAAAAAGCCATTACCATCAACGGATTGATAAAGTAGAGGATCCGAATCCCTCAGAATAGATAATAAAACGCGAATAGAAGAAAAATAGCGCATCATATTTAAGATGCACAAAATGCAGAGTGCCCAAAATAATGCAATTACACTGAACATAATCCCCTCCTTAGAACGAACCTAAATTGCCCCGTTGTCACTAAAGGAAATACCGCCAAAATATTGCACTAACATCATTTATTTTCATTGTAGGGCATGTCGTTACTTAAACACAATTCATTGCTTAAAAAAAGTGCAGATGGTTCAAATTTTGACTTCAAAAAAGTGGGAGTCATAAACTGTTAATTTACAGATTGTTGATTACACTTACTGGCATTGCGGTAATTCGAATTTTGAACTGATATATATTAATATTGAATGAATGATGTTATTGTTTTATCAAATGTTCTGTCTTTTAATCCTTAAAAATTAATCTGCTAGATGTGATCAAAACGACACTTAGTTATCGCGATTAGCAGGTATAGTATATTCATAAGATATTGGTGAACGTCGTTAACCACCAGTTAAATCAGCATTTGGAAGGAGTTTACTTATGGCTTATAAACATATTCTTGTCGCGGTTGATTTATCACCTGAAAGTAAAGTTTTACTGGATAAAGCAGTTTCTATGGCGAAACCGTACGGAGCCAAAGTCTCTATGATCCATGTTGATGTTAATTACTCGGATCTGTACACCGGCCTTATCGATGTGAATTTAGGTGATATGCAACAACGCATCACTGACGAAACTCGTAATTCACTAAGAGACCTTTCCGCGGGTGCGGGTTATGACATCCAAGAAACCCTTAGCGGTAGCGGTGACTTAGGTCAGGTGTTAGTGGATGCTATCAAAAAATACGACATGGACTTAGTTGTCTGCGGACATCACCAAGATTTCTGGAGCAAGCTGATGTCTTCGGCTCGCCAGCTAATCAATACTGTTCATGTGGATATGCTGATTGTTCCACTGAATGACGAAGAAGAATAATTCTTCATCGATAAATTGAAATATTATTCACTGAAAACGCCTGCTTATGCAGGCGTTTTTTTTGCGGCAAAATAATCGTCTGAAGGGAGTGATTGGCAGGTCAAGCAATTTTTTTTTCAAATGAGTAAAAAAAAACCTTGAATTGAGAATATAAACTAATGATATATTCAATAGGCAAACACAAATCGACCTCACATTTCCTAAAAAAAAAGATAAGAAATAGTGAGGCACCTCACAACAATATCCACATTGAAAAAGGAAGACAAAGATGGCTCAAACACTATCTTCATTCTTGGAGTCTGTCCAAAAAAGAGATCCTTCACAGCCTGAATTCCTACAAGCAGTGCGTGAAGTATTCACTTCTCTTTGGCCTTTCATTGAACAAAATTCAAAATATCGCGATCAAGCACTTCTCGAACGCTTCGTTGAGCCAGAAAGAGTGATCCAGTTCCGCGTATGTTGGATGGACGATCAAGGAAAGGTGCAAGTTAACCGCGCATGGCGTGTTCAATTCAGCTCTGCGATTGGTCCATTCAAAGGCGGCATGCGTTTCCACCCATCCGTTAACTTATCCATCCTGAAATTCTTAGGCTTCGAACAAACCCTTAAAAATGCACTCACAACCCTACCAATGGGCGGAGCAAAAGGCGGTTCTGACTTTGATCCTAAAGGAAAAAGCCATGGTGAAGTGATGCGTTTCTGCCAAGCATTAATGACAGAACTTTATCGCCACTTAGGGGCTGATACTGACGTTCCTGCTGGTGATATCGGTGTGGGCGGTCGTGAAGTTGGCTTTATGACTGGGATGATGAAAAAACTGTCTAATGACACCTCTTGCGTTTTCACCGGTAAAGGTCTGTCATTTGGTGGTAGCTTAATTCGTCCAGAAGCAACCGGTTACGGTCTTGTTTACTTCACTGACGCGATGCTCAAACGCCACGGTTTAGGTTTTGAAGGCATGCGAGTGGCTGTTTCAGGTTCGGGTAACGTTGCTCAATACACCATTGAAAAATGTATGGAATTAGGTGCAAAAGTCGTTACTGCATCCGACTCTAGCGGTACTGTCGTGGATGAAGCCGGTTTCACCCCTGAAAAACTTGCACGCTTAGAAGCTATTAAAAACAACTACGGTCGTGTTGAAGAATACGCGAAAGAGTTTGGTTTAACTTACTTAGCGGGTAAACAACCTTGGGGCGTTCCAGTGGATATCGCACTGCCATGTGCAACACAGAACGAACTGGATGTAGATGCGGCTAAAGTGCTGATCCAAAATGGCGTTAAAGCTGTCGCGGAAGGCGCAAACATGCCAACCACTATTCCTGCAACTGAGCTATTCCTTGAAGCAGGTGTTCTATTTGCTCCTGGTAAAGCAGCTAACGCTGGCGGTGTTGCAACTTCAGGTCTGGAAATGGCGCAGAACGCAGCACGCTTAAGCTGGAAAGCAGAAAAAGTGGATACGCGTTTACACCACATTATGTTGGACATTCACCACCACTGTGTTGAATTCGGTGGCGAAGCCAAACAAACCAACTACGTCCAAGGCGCGAACATTGCTGGCTTTGTTAAAGTCGCTGACGCTATGTTTGCACAAGGCGTTGTGTAAGGTTTAACTCAAAACGTAAGCGAAAGGGCGGTCGTACAAGTTTGTCGCTGTGATAAACCGTACAAACGCCCTTCGCCGTTACGTTTTAATCGCTGTGTTTAATACAGGGATAGATATCGAATCGATGGCTTTTGGTTGTGACTGCTGAAGGTGCTTTTTGCCCCGCAAGCGGTTCGGCGTAATCAGGTCGCTTAACCACAACACGGCGTTTTGCCAGCGCAATGGCTGGTGCCAGTAAAGAATCTGCATCATCATCAGCCCCGATCAATGACTGAAACACCCGCATCTCTTTCTTCACTAATGCACTTTTTTGCCGATGTGGGTACATCGGGTCGAGGTAAATTACGTCCGGCGCTTCAGTAATTTCGGCTAATGCGGTAATGCTCGATGCGTGGATCAGTGACATTCGTGATTGTAGCCATTCCCCGATTTCAGGGTCTTGATAACCACGTTGTAAACCATCATCAAGCAGTGCAGCTACCACTGGATGACGCTCTAACATCCGTACTTTACAGTCCAAAGCCGCCAGTACAAAAGCATCGCGCCCTAAACCGGCTGTCGCATCAATTACATCGGGCAGATACTCTTTTTTGATCCCCACCGCTTTAGCAACCGCCTCACCGCGTCCACCACCAAATTTACGGCGATGCGCCATCGCGCCTGAGACAAAATCCACAAAGATGCCGCCTAATTTTGGTTCATCCATTTTGCGTAATTGCAGGTTTTCGGGGGTTAACACCAATGCCATCAAGGCGTCAGGTGTATGTGTGAGTTGCCATTTTTCAGCAAGTTGATTGAGAGTGCCAATATCGGCACCCTCTTCACAGATTAATTGGATAGCAATATTTTCAGCCATGAATACCGTAGCTCTTCAACATCGCATCTAATTCTGGTTTACGACCACGGAAACGCTCGAACAGTACCATAGGCGCTTCAGAACCCCCGCGACTTAAAATATTATCGAGGAAGGATTGACCAGTTTGGCGATTAAAAATGCCTTCTTCAGAGAAGCGAGAGAACGCATCAGCAGCCAACACATCCGCCCATAAATAGCTGTAATAACCCGCTGCGTAGCCGCCGGCAAAAATGTGGCTAAATGCGTGCGGGAAACGCCCCCATTTTGGTGATGGTACCACGGCAACTTTTTCTTTGATGGCATACAGCGTTGGCATCACTTGCGCGCCTTTTGCTGGGTCATATTCCGCGTGTAAGGTGAAATCAAACAGACCAAATTCAAGCTGGCGCAGTACAAACATCGCCGACTGGTAGTTTTTCGCGGCTAACATGCTTTGTAGCATATCGGCTGGCAAAGGTTCGCCAGTTTCATAGTGACCAGAGATAAACTCAAGGGCTTCAGGTTCCCAGCACCAGTTCTCCATAAATTGGCTTGGTAATTCAACGGCATCCCATGGAACCCCATTGATACCCGCCACATCGGCAACATCAATCTGGGTCAGCATATGGTGTAGACCATGACCAAATTCGTGGAACAGGGTGATGACTTCATCGTGGGTAAATAAAGCAGGCTTATCCCCTAGCGGCTTATTAAAGTTACAAGTTAAATAAGCCACAGGATTTTGCAGTGAACCATCTTTATGCACCATACGACCCACGCAATCATCCATCCATGCACCGCCGCGTTTGTGCTCGCGAGCATATAAATCGAGATAGAAGCTACCGCGTAGGGTATTGGTATCATCATACAGTTCGAAGAAACGGACATCATTGTGCCAAGTTTCAACATCCTGGCGCTCTTTAGCCGTTAAACCATAAATACGGTGAACGACTTCAAACAGCCCATTTAACACGCGCTGCTCTGGAAAATAAGGGCGCAATTGCTCATCATTAAGTGAGAATTTATGCTGTTTTTGTTTTTCGCTGTAATAGGCTAAATCCCAAGATTCGAGGGTTTCAACACCATAATTTTCTTTCGCGAATGCGGTCAGTTCCGCGAGTTCTTCTTTACCTTGCTGATGAGCGCGGTTTGCTAAATCATTCAGGAAACCTAAAACTTGCTCAGGGGATTCTGCCATTTTGGTGGCGAGGGATTTTTCGGCAAAGTTTTTAAAACCAAGCAGTTGAGCCAGCTCATGGCGTAACGCCATTAACTCATCGATAAGTTCGCTGTTATCCCATTTACCTGCGTTTGGACCTTGGTCGGAGGCGCGAGTGCTATAGGCATAGCTCATTTCGCGGCGTAGCTCTGCATTATCGGCGTAGGTCATGACAGGCAGGTAGCTTGGCATATCTAAAGTCAGTAAATAACCTTCTTCACCTTTAGATTCCGCCATGGCTTTTGCTGCGGCGATGGCGCTTTCTGGCATGCCTGCCAGCTCGCTTTCATCTTTAATGAGTTTTGACCAACCCATTGTGGAATCTAGGACGTTATTACCAAACTTAGAGGCGATCTCCGATAAACGTGCGACGATTTCACCATAACGTTGCTGTTTTTCAGCAGGTAAACCAATACCGGACAGTTCAAAATCACGCAGGGTATTTTCGATAGATTTACGTTGAGCTTGGCTTAATTGATTAAATCCAGCGTCTTCTTTGAGGGATTTATAAGCTTGATACAGTGGCTCATGTTGTCCCATCCATGTACTGAATTCGGACAGTAATGGGAGGCATTGCTCATAAGCTTCACGTAGCTCAGGGCTATTTTTAACAGAATGCAGATGGCTTACTGGGGACCAAACGCGGGAGAGTTTATCGCTCGCTTCTTCTAATGGTTGGCACAGGTTGTCCCAAGTATAGTGGCTGTTGGCTGCCAGAATATTTTCAACGGTTTGGCGATATTCGCCTAAAACATGTTCAACTGCCGGGAAAATATGTGCAGGTTCAATATGTTCAAAACGGGGTAATGCGGAATCGGCTAATAATGAGTTTGTCATAAAAAAACATCCTTGAATGCAGGCTTGCGCTCGGGAGCCAAGGCTTACTGTGCTGACAATGAAAGTGTTGGCGGGGTGACTATTTGTGAAATCAGCGCGCCGTATGTAGACATGAATAAGTATATGGGGGCAATTGTACAAACCTCAATATCACATTTGTGCTTTTTGTTATCAGTTTTTGAGAATGGGTGGCATTATTGGCGTGCATCAATAATTTGAATGGTTGTTCTCACAATACCTTGGAAAATAAATAATTCAGTTTATAATCGAACACCTACCAAATAGAGGAAGATCGTCGTCTCCGGTGAGGCGGCTGGATTTCAAATCCAGTTGGGGCTGCCAGCAGTCCCGGGCAGGTTCGACTCCTGTGATCTTCCGCCACTTTTCTCCCTCTATCTTCGTATTAATACCATTTTTTGTAGTTTGTCTTAATCTATAAAGGTTGGTAGGTATTCACTACCCTTTTTGGGCTTGCGGTTTAGCGATACAAACATTCAGAGCTAAAATAGCGCTTGCTAGCCATCTTATCTTTGTGTGCAACATAGTATATTGTTGGCTCTGGATCTTTCTCAGACTATTCAAACGGAGACAATTTGATGAGCGATAATCTTCCTGACGCGCCACTGGGTGAATTTATTTTATTCCGAAGTGAAGATGGTCAGACTCGCGTCGAATGTCGTTTTGAATCTGATACGCTATGGTTATCTCAAGCTTCAGTTTGTGAGCTATACGGGAAAGCAAAGGCCACGATTAGTGAGCATATCAGCAATATATTTGCTGAAGGAGAACTGGCCGAAAATTCAGTTGTTCGGTTTTACCGAACAACTGCGGATGATGGAAAGCAGTACAATGTAAAATACTTCAACCTTTCAATGATCCTCGCCATTGGTTACCGCGTCCGTTCTGTTCGCGGTACTCAATTTCGTCAGTGGGCAACCCAAACGCTGGAGCAGTATCTGATCAAAGGGTTTGTGATGGATGATGAGAGGCTGAAGAGTCCGTCTATCGGTCAGTCAGTCGTGCCGGATTACTTTGATGAAATGCTCGAACGCATCCGTGATATTCGTGCCAGTGAGCGGCGAGTGTATTTACGTGTGAAAGAGATCTTCACTATGGCGGCAGACTATGAACCCTCTAATAAAGAAACCAATCGTTTCTTCCAAACCATCCAAAACAAACTACATTTTGCTTGTACGGGAATGACCGCCGCTGAATTAATTAATAGTCGTGCAGATGCCAGTCGGCCAGATATGGGGCTAACCAACTATAAATCAGATGAAGTGCGTAAAACCGATGTGACAATTGCGAAGAACTATCTACATGAAAATGAGCTCAAAGAATTAAACCGTATCGTCAATATGTGGCTTGATTTTGCCGAAGACCAAGCGCTGCGCCGTAAGCAGATTTTTTTACAGGATTGGGATACTAAATTGGATCAATTTTTAAGTTTCAATGACCGTGAAGTACTACAGGGTACTGGTGGAATTAGTAAGAAAATCGCGGATGAAAAAGCCAAAGAAGAATTTGATGTTTATGCTCAAAAGCGCCGAAAATTAAAAGAGGCGGAAGGCGCAAGAGCTAATATTGAGGCATTGAAAGATTTACTGAAAAAAGGAAAGTAGAAGCCACTATTCTTAATTTTAGCTGACTTGTTAAAGTCAGCCTTGTATCAGAAGCGGACAATACTGGCTAACAGCTCATAATAATGAACGGTATATAAGGAACCTTCCAGTATTCGAGAGTTATGGTAGATTTTAGTTGGATAATTTTCCAACTAAAAATCAGTCTTAGAAAAACCCGTCATAGCATCCAGCTCCATTTCGCGACCTAATGCCGTCATTGGGTGGACAATAACGAGGCCTCGTACGGATTTCTTCAGCTTGCCCATATCCGCTTGCTCTTTCTTGGTAATAGGGCGCTTGAATGGCATATCCATCAATTTCTGTGCTTCTTTACTTAGTTTCTTGTTACGCGTTTCTTTCAGACGAGCGATTTCAACTTCCAGCGTCGCTTTTTCTTTCTCAAGTTCAGCGTACTTTTCCGCTTGGGTGGACAGCTGCATGCTTGCCATTTGGTGACGAATAAGGTCTAAGCGGTCGCTAAGCGTTTTAATTTGTGTTTTTTCAGTTTCTTTCATCATTAATTAACCGTGAATAAATTTCCTGCTGGCAAGTATACATCATTCTGGATTAGAGGGGGAAAGGGATACTATTTGCTGATTATCTTATCTTTGAGTTCAACATAGTATATGGTGGGTGGACTCTTTTCAAAAAATTGAATCAGAGATAATTTGATGCGTGTAATTTTCTGGATATATCTCTGGTTGAATTTGTTTTGAAGTGAAGATGGGAGAATCTGAGTTGAATGGTATTTTGAACCTAGTACGTTATAGTGAAAATATCAAGTGACCTTCCTGGTAATCATTCAGCGCATTAGGTTGATTTATCCATAATTATAAAAAATTCAAATTGTAGGTCTTTCTTTTACGTCCAATAGGAAAGAAATCGACAGGTTGGTTATCTAATTTATTTTATTCGCAGTATCTAATTTCGTTGGTGGTCAACACAAAAGTTTGAATAGTACCAACTCAAGGATTATGATGAATGATGGATAGTTAAAAATGTTTACTGACCCATCTGTGATTGTTGAATTATACTGATGGGATGTTCAAATATATTCGTGTTAATTGGCTGCTCGTTTATCTACCGGTGAAAAAATTTCTATCATGATAGTAAACCATTTATCACCCAATCAAGAAACGATTCTTTCGAAAAGGTATCACTAATTAAAAATAATTAGAGGGAAAGAACGAATGTTGAAGATTTTTTAAAGAAATAAGAATATTGTATATCAATGAAATATTAATGATGGTTATATAGAACAATGATGAAGGGTCAATACCCATCATCATCATCATTATTATTAGCTAACTCTAGATTTTTTATATGGCCCACAGCTCCAGCTAAAAAAACTCTTCCCTAGGTAATGCCATTTTTCTTCAAGAATAGGTGTTAATATAGGTTTATATTTTTTAGGGTTCTTTGTGTTAATATACGTTAATGTGTTATTTAATAAATTATCTCCAAATCCATCATAATTTTTACATGACAAACTACAATCGCATTTCTTGAGTCTTATACAATCACATCCAATGTTAATCTTACTTAAAACATCCTTCCAGAAAATACCATGTTTATTATCTAATTCTATTGCTGATTTTAAATTAAATCCTTTTTTATGGTCAAAATAAAATTTTGTATTTTCATTTATAGAACAAATTTCTTTAAAAAAATTGAGTGAATCTTTTCTTTTTTCCAATAAGTTTAGTTCTTTTAGTACATTTTCAATAGTATCTAGAGGTATTAATGACTCTATTTCATGAACATCTAAAATTTCAACACATCCAGATGACTGAAACTTAAATTTTCCAAACTGAGCGCTAGTTCCACCACTAGGTGCTAGAGGGTGTTTTTTGTCATTATCTACAATACAATATGTTATTTCATTATTTATAGTTATGCGTTCAAAAGTATCTTTGGTACTTCCTCCGCCTCCGTTAATCGCTGTAAAACTAATCGCACATTGTGATAAATTAGCATTTTGAGCGTAGAAATTAGCAATAATTTTAAAGAAATCAGAGTCTGATGGGTTTTCACATACTATTTTTGTTTTTTGTAGTTGCCCGGAATCATGAAAGTATAATGGTCCACATGAGAACTTATAATTTTTTCCTAAGTCAATCCATTTGAATGAACTATCTTGAATTTCAAAATCAACATCAATATGGAAAGAAACCATTTGTAATATGGCTCGATATTCCATAAGGCTAGATAGAGCATTCGATGCAATATTTTTTGATGATTGGCTGTATATACCATCATTTTCATGAATAATAGTTTCAAAAAAATTTTTATTTGCAATAACCAAATGTTTTCTTTCAGAAAATGAGCGCAAAATATTTTCAATTGCTATTGAAAATTGATGATTCATCACCATTTCAGGCGTTGCGTTTATTATGTTAATAAGCATATGTTTATCTACCTGAGAAAAATCCAATAGGCCAATTCTGAAGAGTTCCTTCTTCGTCAAAATATGATTTTCTTACAACAGTTTGCTGTTTTTCATTTTTCTCAAATACTAAGATAGAAACGTCATCTTCAGTAAGTCCTGTGTCATCCTCAATACATTCACTCAAGGCTTCAATCATAGTCTGACTGTGAGTTTCAAAAATAATTTTCAAATCAACTTTGTTTTCTTTTGCTTTTGTAACCACTTTAGCAAAAATTTTTGCTAAATTATGTTGATATGAAGGATGTAAGTGTAATTCAGGTTGTTCAATAATAAATGTTATTGGTTTTTTCTGTGTTATTGTACGACGTTCTGTTTCAAGCCAAATAGCTGTAACTATAGGAATTACTTGAGAGTAACCAAATCCCATATCACTAATGTTATAATTCTCGTTATTTTCACCTGTATTTATTAATATTGCGAAATGAGATCCACTTTGTTCCACTTTAATAGTGAAATCAAAATTAGATTTTGTCCATTCTTCAAATTTTAATCTGTCATTGGCTTTTAATGAATTGAGTAACATAGCTAGGTTAGAACCTGTATGGTCTATTTCATTTACTTGTAAATCTTGAAATCGATAGAATCTTTCAGATGTAGCTCGAAGTGGAGCTATATATTTTACGTTTTTACATGATTCAGATAATGATAAATTTACTATATCTATGATGTTGTTAATATTCCATCCAATAGTGTATGGATATAATTCATCAATAATTTCATTGCGATAAACGCTAAAATTTTTAGTGAAAGTTTTTTGTTCCTTGAAAAGAAACTTAACTAATTCTTCTGTATTACTTTTAGAGTAAAACCCTATTCTTTTAAATGAATCAGTAATTTGATTTAAGTCTGAATTTTTGTGAAAATACCGTTGAATCATCTTAGATGCAATATCTATGAATGATAGCTCTAATATTCTATCTTGTCTTTGTTGTCGTAAATAAAAAGAGGTAGATGATATTGGAGATTCTGTTTTACTTTTCATGTGGATGTTAGGTATAAATTGCCCTAAATTTCTGGCTATCATACCCTCTTTTTCTAAAATTTTTTCTCCTGATTTTATCTGTAGTTTAGTATTGTTATTATCATCAAAATATAGTTCAATATTTGCATCATCTAATTTTAGTTTAATAGCTTTTGCTTTTGTTTTTTTATCTTTAGAATAAACTGTTAGTTCCGTTTCTATATAGTTATGGCTGTTTTTCTTATCTGAATTATTTATTCTATAATAGGTATATTTTTGCATCATATCATCCGGAACAGCCAGCAAAAAACTAAAAGTAATTTCTTTCGCTTCAGAATTTCTCGATAGTACATCACTGAAATCACCAAAATCAACATATCGCCCATACCATAATATAGGGCCTGTAGTATTTTCCTCTACAGATTGGCGAAGTAATGGGAAAGTTCGCAACAGAGAACTTTTTCCGCTACTGTTTTTTCCAACAAATACAGTTATAGGCTTGAGTTCAATAAATGTTCTGTCAGTAAAACTTCTGAAATTTTTAAGTCCTATACCGATTATCATTATATATCTCGATTAAATTATTTTAAGTAATACTATTGTTTTTTATATAAAATGACAATTATTTTACAATGATTTTTTCAAAAAATATAAAGTGAAATTTGTATGTTTCTATTTCTATCCTTAAATAAGTTTTTATTAGATTTTTCTTCTGTATTTTTTGTTTTTTTACATGTGAAAAATATTTTTTATTGTTAATGGTAAAAGGTTTCTATGTGATAATTTTAGTTTCAAGAAGTGTATTGTTTAGATAGGATGATTTTTCAATTTCGATTACATTTTTTTAACTAATGGAATGAACATCATGGGTATACCCAGCGTAAGTTAAATTCATTTTTATAGAGATAATTTACCTATGTATTTAATAGATAATCGAATTTGCAGGTATAATCTCTCCAATTTCATTCAACAGGCTTAGATACCCACATGGCAAAACTTACCTTACAAGAGCAAATGCTCCAAGCGGGACTCGTCACCAGTAAAAAAATGGCGAAAGTACAGCGCACAGCGAAGAAATCACGCGTTCAGGCTAGAGAAGCCAGAGAAGCGGTAGAAGAGAATAAAAAAGCGCAGCTTGAGCGCGATAAGCAACTGAGCGATCAACAAAAACAAGCGGCACTGACGAAAGAGTATAAAGCTCAGGTGAAGCAGCTGATTGAGATGAACAAAATTGATGTGGCGAAAGGCGATATCAGCTTTAACTTCACAGATAATAACCTCATCAAGCAAGTGACCGTCGACAAAACAACACAAAACCAACTTATTAGCGGCCGTCTCGCTATTGCGCGTTTAGCGACTGACAATCCAGAAATGAGCACTTACGCAATTATTCCTGCGAGTGTGGCGGATAAAATCGCTCAACGTGATGAAAGCAGCATCGTATTAAATAACGCCTTGAGTCAGGAAGAGCAGGATGAAGACGATCCGTACGCAGATTTTAAAATTCCTGACGATTTAATGTGGTAGTTGTTTAGAACGGGCTTTTGCTGCGTGCGTGAATGGATTTTCCAGTTATCGGATGAATAAAATTCAATTCACTGGCATGCAGCATCAGTCTCGGCGCAGGTTCAATATCTGCAAGCAGTAAGCCTCCATACAGATCGCATCCCAAAATAGGATGACCGAAAAGTTGGCTGTGAATGCGCAGCTGATGGGTTCGTCCTGTTTCTGGGATAAATTTCACCCTCGTCAGTGGCAACTTACGTCCATCGTCTAGCTCACGATAAAACCGCTCAATTACCTGATAATTGGAACGTGCCGGTTTACCGTGAGTCACGCAAATCGACATTCGGGGAAATAAAGCCGGATCTTTGGCTATCGGCGCATCTATCACACCATGATCATTTTCCACATGCCCACACAGTAACGCACTGTAGGCTTTCGTCACGGTTCGCTGGCTAAACTGTCGGCATAACTCTGCATTTATGGCTTTATTGCGAGCCACGACCATGACACCAGAAGTACCAAAATCAAGGCGGTGCACTAGGGTGCATTCAGGGAACAATTGAACGAGCCGGTAATGTACTGAATCGAGATTTTGTGGATTCTTTCCAGAGAGGCTCAGTATCCCTGAAGGTTTATTGATAATAATAAGGTGCTCATCCTGCTCAATGATTTCAATGTCATCATGGCAAGGGGGCGCAATAAAGGTATCAATAATCGTCGACATCAGGTTATCCAGATAAAAAGTGGCTATGGATAATACCCAATTTTGCGCTATCTGACGATAATGTTATTGGGTGTGTAAAACTAAAGGCGTAGTCTGGGCAGGCATTGTGTTTTATACTGCGCGCTGTGAAATTGAGTCAATATAGAAGGTGGTATGGCAATGAACGGAACAATCACAACGTGGTTTGAAGATAAAGGTTTTGGGTTTCTCAAAGATGAAAACGGGGATAACCGTTATTTTCATGTGATTAAAGTTGCCAACCCAGAACTGATTAAAAAAGGGGCGGCGGTTACGTTTGAGCCAACCACAAATAATAAAGGTTTATCCGCCTTTGCGGTTAAAGTGATCCCTGAAAGCAAATATATCTATATTGCTGGTGAGCGCATTAAGCTGACGGCTATCAAATCATTCCGTATCTATTATGAAGATGTTCCGGCAGATACACGTATTGATAAAGAAAATACCGTGTTATCGATTGGTGCATTAATGAACAGCATTAAACCTAAAACGAATATTAAGCCGGGGGCAACTCGAGCACTGAAAAAGCTAATTATTGAAACCCAGCATGGAACAACATTAACGTTCTCTGAAGATGAGATTGACGTGGATGAAACCATGAAACAGCTTAAAGGTGTTAAATAGCTTTCGACTGAACTAAAAAATCCTCCAACTCCATTGCCTCTCATTTAGAGGCAATGCTTTTCCAGCACTATTTGCGATACCCTTTCCTAAATTTGAATAAAAAATCAACAAATGATCTAAAAAGAGAATATTTTTAATAAGCAAACGCTACATATTAAGCAAGATGTATTAATATATGCGCGAACTGCATTCTGATACGTCCAATTTATAGCGCCTTTATGGCATACAATCTGGATTGTAAATATTATGATGCGAGTTGGTTGTTGTTAAGTTGGTAATCTAAATGAAAATTATTGCGGAATAACGAATTAAGCTGTAGAAATATATTTTTATATTGGTATATTACTCATCTCATGAGTTTTTTATTTTGCAAAAAACAATTTAGCTGTTTCAAATTGTAATTTGTTGTAATAAATGATGTATTTTATCTCGTTTTTATAGGGTTTTACTCCTCCCACGTAAATTTTATTTTAAAAAAATAAAAAATATATTAAATAAATTGAACAACGCTTTATTTAATATATATCAGTTAGTTAATTCTGCTTATCATATTAGGTGTACTCGCACTCGTTGTATTTTAATAAAGCCCGACGATCAATAAATTACTATTTGATAGGTGATACCTATCAAAATAATCTTGTTCGATCGGTATAAACGTTTTTACTCTTATTTTAATGTATTTATTATTAATGGAAATTAAATAAATTGTTTCTTTATATTGGAGTGTGGTTAATGAAATCTAATATAATTAGTGGTCAGGTGGGAGCTTTTTTAAGAAAATCACGTAAAGAAAAGAACATGACGGGAAAGCAACTGGCGAAATTAATAGGAATCAGCCAGCAACAGATATCAAGATATGAAATGGGAATCACTGCGATTACTTTAGATCAGCTAGATGTTTTTTTAAATATTCTAGATAAACGATGGGTCGATGTCATTAAATATGTCGAAAAAGATACTGACTCTGAAAAAAGAATGGGTAATAAAGGAAGTGCGAGTAAATATATTTCCTGGGGAAATTACTCAACAAAAACCATCATAAATAACTGCTAATTTTTCCTCTTAAATTAGAAATAAAATAATCAGTTAATTCTGGTTATTTTATTAAGCATATTCTCTGGGAAATTCGATTGTTTTTTATAAAACACACAATGAATGTGTTTTTTATGCTATGCAATTAAATTTTTCTTCATGGATATTAAATAGAGAGAACAACATGTTAAATAAAAAAATGGCATCTGTTTTGCTATCAACAATTATTGCTGCTTCCTTTGCTACAGTTGCTAATGCTGACACTCGTACTGCTCAAGCGACAGCAACATGGCAAGCGACCGCAATTAAAGATACGACAAGTATGCTGGTTGTTACGCCATTAAAAAGCTTAACATTTAACTATGCAGAAGGTCAGAAAAGCTTTAACCAACAAAATGGCGCATTTGATATCGCTATTCAAGGTCAATCAGGTGCAACAGATTTTAAATTAGCATCAAAAATCATTTCTAACACTTTAGCGAGAACAACAGATGATTCTAAATTAACTGTTGGCGTTAAATGGAATGGTGAAGATCTGAATAAAACGACTGACACTGTGTTAATCGATACTTCAAAAGGCTTAACATCAGGTTTAGATAACTTAGCTGCAGATGGTATCTACAATGGTTCAGAGCGTGCAACTGACCGTGGTGAGTTCACCTTCGTTATCGCTAGCGCGGAAGCGGCTGGTGCAGCGACAGACTTCAAAGCACTGACCGACGGTTCATGGGATGGTGATGTTAAAGTTCAGTTCACTGCAACTTGGGATGGTACTTTCACACCAGCTCCTTAATTGATTATTTACGCTTAGTGAATAACTAATTTTCACGATAAAGATACTATAGGGAAATATTATCTTTATCGTTATCTTTTTTAAAATTAATAATTATGAAAAAAATAACACTAGCATTAGCTTTATTATCTATTCTCCCACTAAAAATGAGCTTGGCGGTTAATGTAGGTAATATTACTGAAATCATATCGTCAGATGAAGACTCATTAGCAAAAGAAATTGAAAATACAGTTAATACGGCAAGGCTCGTTAATTTAACTATCGAGAAAATAGATTCGCCACTTGAGAATGGAAAAGTCATTCCCGTTACGGATCCGAACGAAATATTATCAACCCCCGCTAATCTGATTTTGCCGGGGCAAGCAAAAGATGTTTTTAAAATTATTTATCAAGGTCCCAAAGACGATAAAGAACGTTATTACCGATTAAATTGGAAAGATGACCCTATTGGCGAAAGCGGTGTAACAAAAAGTGCAAAATCTGCCTCAGCGACAACGTCAGCGACCATTAGCACCATCTTGGTTGTTGCACCAAGGATTGAAAAATTTAATTACCAATATGCAAACTCTCAAGTTTCCAATATAGGGAATAGTTCATTTCGTGTGGTGGCATCAGGGCCATGTTTACCTGAAAAACAAAAATATAGCGTGGATGGTATTTGTCGTGAACGTTATTACCTCATGCCACATTTAGCTGTGAAACTACAGTTTGTCGATCTTAATAATAAAAAATCTAGCGTAGGTATTTGGCACAAAGGAGATTTCATTGTCGTCAAATAATTAATAACGGACTTTAATCATGCGTAAGAGTGTTATTGCTTTATCAATATTAAGCATTTTTTTTTCAAACACCATTCATGCTAGTGAGATGAAGAGTATTAAAATTGGTGGTTACATTATTCCTCCGGCATTTGTGAGTGCATTGGAAGAAGGAATGTCTGTGCCTGTTTTTCTACGATTAAGTGATGATGCTAAAAAAAACCAAAGCGAAGATAAAATCGCGGATGCAGTTATTGTCATTGACCAAGGTAAAATTAAGTTATCGAGTATTCACCTCATTGACAGTACGCAAGGTCCACAACTGAATAGTTTGTTAGTTGATAAAATTGAAAATAAACAAGATGCCATTTTTGATGATAACAATGGTATTGTTATCGACAATAATGCAGTGCTGAAATTAAATATTTCGTCATTCAATTTATCATTAGATGTTGATAAATCTGCATTTACACCGAAAACTCACGCAAGGCATTCTGTATTAGGTGATTCATCCGTTAATTCACTTTCAGCAGTGGCAAACTATGATTTAGGTGTATTCCAAAGTCAGGTAAAAAATGCAAAAAATAGCTCCAGTAGCTATTTCAATTTAGACGCGTTATTTGCCGCAGCAGAGCACCATTTTAATATTAATGCATCGGCTTATAGCATCGGTAAATCCAATGCAAGTGTTGAATTATACCGAGCGATGTATGAGCGTGACTTTAATGGGCTGCGTGTCGCATTGGGTTTAATGAGTACGTGGAATTTACAATCCATTGCGAGCTTAACTGCGTTGAGTAGCAGCAAAATTTATGCGGTCACTATCGGGAATAACTCCGCGAGTGTGGTCAATAATAAACAGCAGTCACTGACCCCTA
Organism: Providencia sp. wls1922; assembly: GCF_009706505.1. NCBI lineage: Bacteria > Pseudomonadati > Pseudomonadota > Gammaproteobacteria > Enterobacterales > Morganellaceae > Providencia > Providencia sp. wls1922. The sequence goes on from NZ_WLUG01000108.1 coordinate 49,800, forward strand.
TTTATGCCTTCTTAAATAGCCCTGGCGAAGTTCGTATTTATCGTCAAGGTAAGCTTCTTAACATCCAAAACTTCCCAATGGGTAACTTTGAGGTAGACACCAGTACACTGCCTTTTGGTATTTATGACGTCACTATCGAAACGGTTGTTGATGGGAAAGTGGTCACCACTCAAAATCAAACCATCAATAAATCCTTAGGGGCAATCGGAGGAAACTTCGACAAACTGAATTGGGAAATGTACGGGGGCTATGTTGATTTCGATAAAAGGAATTATGTCCGTGGTGAAGATCGTCATAGCCAAGCTCCAGAGAAAAGTTATTTAGCGGGCGCGTCATTCGCCTATAACTTCCCCGTGCTGTCGGGGATACGCTTCCAGATGTCAAACTATGGTTTTGATAAATTCCTAGTTCAAGAAACGAGCATCAACGCGTCGATTAATAACTACATTTCGGTTTCTTGGCAGGGCATGCTGGAAAACCACGGCAGCCATCGCAACATTGGGACAATTTCTGTCAGTATTCCTGAAGGCTATGGTTCCTTTTGGGCATCACGAGAGCGAACGGTGGTCGAAGGGGATTTACCGCTTTACGATGCGGATAACTATTCCTATGGCGCAACAGTTAACTTCGACAAGATTATTGATAGGGCGGGTTCATTCACGATCAGTAATACCAAAGACCGTCGCGTAGGCAGTGATTCAATTAACTACGAATATGCGAATACGCTGTTTTCTGGACGCTATGGAACAGTTGGACTCAGAGCCGGTGTGCAGCGTTATCACTATGACAATCAAAACAGTACCAACGAAAAATATGTGAATCTGGACTTCTCATTACCGCTGTCTACGTGGTTAAGCACGGGCGTTTCTTCCACGAACGGCAACATGAAAGCCAATATTTATGCCAACAAGAGTTTTGAAAACTCGCCGATCACCAATGCGGGAATTTCAGTCTCTAAGTTAGTGCGTGACAAAGATAATGGCGAATCAGATTTTTCGACGCTGGCTTACGCCTCTTATGACATGAAATATAACTCGGGCACCGTTACGATTAACCGACCGGATGGTGACCGACTGAACGGTAACTTAACCTCTCGCGGGTCGGTGGCTTATAGCAACGGCATGATCACACCAAGCGGCAATCAAGGAAAATCAGGGGTAATTATTAATTCTGAGATTCAAGGCGCCGGTAGCATGGTGGCAAAAGTGAATGGGCAAAATTACCCAATTAGCGGAAAAAATACCTTTATTCCATTGTCACCGTATTCAGATTACGACATCCAGTTAATGAACGACGGGAAGTCAAAAGACAGTTTTGACATTGTCTCTGGACGCAATAAATCCGTCACGCTGTATCCCGGCAATATCGCGTTTTATCAACCTGAGGTTCGTCAGTTGGTCACGGTGTTTGGACGGCTTAAATCACCAGATGGTGAATACATAAAATATGCCTCGATTCGTAACCATATAGGGCGAACAAAAACCGATAAAAATGGGGAGTTCTCCATGGACGTTGATGTGCGCTATCCCGTAATTTCGTTATTGCAAGAAGATGAGAAAACGATCTGCGAAGCCGATTTAAACCTACAAGGCGCACGCGGTGCTTTATGGGTCGGTGAGGTGACTTGTGAGCCTCAAGAAGCATTAGCAAAACGCTAACTCTCAATTTTAAGGTTAATAAAACATGCGAGTATTATCGACATCAGCACTCTGTTTTTCACTGGCGGTACTCACGTCAAATGCATTGGCAGCGACAGCACCATTGCAGGAATACGTCATTGTTGAGAACCAGATTGATAACGAATTTTTTATCGTTGCCAACAGGGTTGACCCTCGCTTTTCTGGATCCAACGTTTTTACTAAATATCAACGAAATAGCCAATTAAGCTTAGGCTATATGGGGTATACCGGTACCCCTTTTAGCTCGACCTATAATATAGGGGATATTTGGCTAGAAAACTCCCCTGTAAACCAACCATTTGTGGGGAACCGTTGTATGACAAACAACCGAAATTGTCCTGCGACATCCTATTGGTCAGCTCAACAACTTCGGGATAATGGTGCATATAAAATTCAGCAAACAGGAACACCAGGAGAGTCCGGATACTCTAGACCCATTTTTTCTGAATCATTTTACCGTTGGATTGCAGAATTACCGCCGGGAACCGAATACACGTTTGATTTAAGAACTTGTACGAGTCGAGATGATTATGACCTGAGTAATTCGACCTGTATGACCAGCGGCGGGCGAACCTCGACTCAGCAGCATTATATTCCAACGAATAAAAAGGGAAATATTATCCTGAAGGGAACGGGGGCTTTGCAGGAAGTCTTCGTGGATAGTAACGGCAACCCAACGGTTGGGTTGGGCTCAAACTTCTGTACTACGGGAATTGTTGGAAACGTTTCTGGCGTTATTTGTCAGCTCGTTGAATTGGAAACGAAAGGTTCATCGATCAGTGGGTCATTTACCGTCCGTATGTATATCGATCACCAAAAATTGGGTCTGACGGCGGCGCCTAGAGCTGCATTAATCCAATATAAAGGGAGTAACAGTACCCGTTGGACTAACTGGTCATCAACCACCAATATGTCGGAAATATTTAATAACGGCTCGAATTTTATTGAAGTGTTCCTATCGAATACATATTTGAAATCCATTGTTGATGCTTCTCCTAACTCGAGCGTGACCTTGGCGGATAGTGTTTATACGTTTGCTTTTCAATCTCCACTGCCTCAATCAGGATTCTATGAGTTTACTCCATCGAACTATCTGATTATTAAACCTCGAGATTATGGGATCAGTATTATCCCTGCCGACTTTAACCCGAATCAATCGAAAACTGGGAAAGTGGGTAATGAAGAGCCGCCAATTGAATTTAATTATATTGTGACGACCAGCGGACCAAGGCAGGCAGATTCAATCACCGCCAAAGTGGAAGGTCCAAGCACCACGCTAAAAGGGCAATCGTACTGCTTATTTAGCTCAAATGATGACAAATTCAAAGTGCCATTTTCAGCGTATTTGTCATTTAAAAATCACACGGGAAGCTTAGAGTCTTACCGAGCCAGTTGCGATAGCAATGAAATTTCCCTCAAAAATGCGCTATGGGAAGAGACGCCGTGGGCAAGACCAAATGAAGATTTAGGTTCCTTTTATCGAACCAATTTAGACCTGCTATTCCCAATGAATGAGGCGAATTCTTTCTTCACGTTAGATGGCATTGATTGGCTAGGGACAGTCTCAGCAAGCGGAACGGTGACAGTAAAAGCCATCTGGACAGGGCCCGATATTCAATAAATTAATCCACTTTTTAGGCGACTCATTCAGTATTCAGTCGCCTTATTCTTCAGCGCTAACAGGTTAATTATGAAACTCAATTCTTTGCTGAAATTCTTATTACTATGCACACTGTTTTCGTTTAATGCTAGCGTTCATGCGCTTTACATTAATTCGGATATCTCTTCGATGGAGTCCGATAAAGAATTTTTTTCTAAGCCCTATATTAACGATACGAAAAAGACCAATTTATATAATTTTAGCGCGTATCAAATTGATAAACCGGGCAGCCATGAACAAGGGCGAGCCATTCATAATGGGGAAATTATCTTTACCCCACTGAAGAAAATTTTATTACCAGGAGAGCAGGAATTCTTTAAAATTTTTTATCGCGGAACCGCTGATAACCAAGAGCGCTATTACAAAATCATCATTAGTGAAACGCCGCTTGAAATGCAAAATGATCATGAGGAACGTAAACAGCCGCTGTTTTACCCAACGGTCAGTTTAGAAGCGTACTTCGTCGTGAGACCCAAACAGCCTGATTTTAAATATACGCTCGACCAAAATGCAGGCATTTTGAAAAACACGGGGAATACCTACTTTAGAGTGCTTTTGCATAACAATTGTGATGCAGAGGATGATACTGAGCCTTACGTCCTTTACTTGCTACCTAATCAAACGTATCAAGATGCACGTTTAACCAAGAAAAGTCGCAAGTACATTGTGATTTTTGATAAATATTACGCCGTAGGTAACTGTGAGTAATCGTTATTATTTGTAGAGCGCACTAATAATAACGCTGCTTTTCATGATACCTTTTTCGACACTTGGTGATTGAGCATATGGCTTGGCAAAAAAGCTAATATCAAATTGGTTATTACCATTAGCACTGAATCGTTGGTTTTTTCCAGATAAATCAATAGGACTCTTATCCATCCAAGATAAATAAATTCCAACACCAGATAAGTTGGTTTTCAACTCACCACCAACACCATTATTAAGAGCCCCTTGAGCACCAGGATAAACTTTAATATCTATGTTATTAGGCTTAAAGCCACTTTTATTGCAATCCACAATAAATTGCGTTTTTACCGCGGGTTGTTTTCCTGCGAGCAAATCGGTTTCATTGATCACATCGAAATCGACAATTTTATTGAAGCCTTTCCCATCATTAATATCGCAAGTGATATTGACGATATCTAGCGAGATGCTCAGAACCGTGTCGGGTAAAATTTCATCGGCAACGGTATGCAAAGGGTAGCCACTCATCAGCATGAAAAGAAAGCAGAAGGGAAGTGTTTTATTCATCAATTCGCTCACATTAAAGATATTTTATTTTGATTGTAATGTGGGTGCTCCCACTGCCTAGAGTCACACTATTGCTGCCAATGGGTAGTGCAATAGGTTTTACTTTCAGTTTCACTTTCATTAATGAAGCGGTGGGTTTTTTAAGTAAAAGCTCTTTTCCCATTGGCACACCTGCACCAATATTTCCAACTTGGCTATCTTCCCATGCGACTAAATAACCAAGAGTGTTGTTAACAGATCCAATATAGCCAGATGCCCCCATGGTTAAATGAGGGGTAGCGGGTTCAAATAAGAGTGAAACACGTTGTGGAACTATGGTTCCTGAGCAATCTAATGATAGCGTGGTATGTCCCTCTATTTCGCCAGATAAAACAGTTGCGCTATCTAATGCACCAAAAGCAATATTATCGATCGTTGCTGGCAGGCAAGTGGCAATTTTCACACTCATCCTAATTTGCGATGCCAGCTCTTGACCAACCATGGATGATTGTTTGGTGAGTGCTCCATAGCTATTGATATGCGTAAAAATCAATACGCTGATGAGCAAAATAGATTTGCGCATAGTCACCTCAACTAGTTGAATGTTAACTTAATATTTAATGCTGTACTGGCGGCTCCAGGTGAACCCGTCGTACCAAGTAAAACGGGTTTTACGTTAATAGGAATGGATACGTTAGGTGTTGTGGGTTTCGTGACAGGGGCTTTCGCAACGCCATCAACCAAAACAGGAGTATTGATGGCAGCCATTTCAGCGGTCTTCCATGTCAACTGATAACCTATAGTGGCATTTTGTTTGGTCTTCAAAATACTTTTTGTGGAATCAACGCCATCAGCCGAGGTTAATGCCATCGTATAAGATGCTAAAGTCGCATCACAAGTGATTGCAATCGTCATCGGTTTTTCAACCACTTTGCCATTTTTAATGTCACTGACAGATTGCTCGCCAAAGTCGATATCTGCAACTGAAGCGGCACAAGAAGCCTTGACCGTCATCTTAATATTGGAGGTGACTGTCCCGCCTGTTACGTTGGTCGCAAAGCTTGTTGCATTAGCATAAATAGAAAATAACGATGCAGTACAAAGGAAGAGAGATCTCTTGATCATAAAAAATCCTGTTAGTTTAGTTTTACATTAATGGTCAAGGCGGTATTAGCTGCCCCCACTGCCGTTTGAGTTGTTAACGGAACGGGTTTGACGGTAATTGGGATCGTGAAGTTTGCTGTTGTTGGCTTAGTGTTTGGTGCAATAGCGGCGCCATTGATAACGACGGCACTATTTACAGGTTTAAATGCACTATTGCCCCATGTGAATTGATAACCAACGGATGGATTACTTTTCACATTGATAATTCCATTCGCAGCATTGTTGACACCATCCTTTCCTGAAAAACTTAAGGTATAGGCGGGTAGTACCGCATTACAGGTAAACGCGACGTTGATGGTTTTACCGGCAACAGATTTTGCGTTAACTGAACTTGCAGTTTGGTTGCCAAAATCCACATCGTTGACTGAGACCGCACATGATGCGTTATTGACGAGGGTCATCGATGTTGGGGCACTGAACGCGACACTCTCTGTCATTAACGTACGGCTGTTATTACCAATTCGTGAATAGAATTTTCTGGTTAACATGTAAGTAGGGTTTACAACCGTTTTTCCAACAGGGGGTTTTTTCTGTAAGTAAACGGTACCAGAGTCTGTTCCTCCGCCAGCATTGGCTAAATTGGTATAGCCCGTTCCACTGGTTTTGTAGTCTAAAACCAGTATCCAAGCACTGTTACTACAGCTTCCTGTTGATCGAAATCTTAAAATGCCATCGGATGAGGTTTTATCGACGGTTCCACCATTTGGGCAATCATTTGGTGATGCGCCATATTTATCAACAATATAAATAAAGTTACCTGTCGTATTCCCCGCACCACTTGAAGCACGTAAGCATTGCCCTGCTAAAGTTAATGGGACACCAGGGGCGCCAAAAGTATAGAGTTGATCGCCAACTTTTTTGTTCGTCACGTCGATTTGTGCTGGAAATGAATATTTGATGGATATATTTCGGCATCTTGCCGCAGAGGCATCTAACGCGAAAAAAAGCATCAATATTCCAAGGTAAAACCCTTTTTTTGCCATGATGATGTCCTTATTGCAGTTCGATCACACGTCGAGCGCCGTAGTCATCAATGGCTTCAACAGTGACTTTACCGGATAACGGGCGCTGTAAATCCATCTCGCTGAAAGGCGGGAATAAGCTAATTGAGCGTTCAACATCCGCGGATAAAGACAGCGGTTTGTTGTTGACGGAAACTTGTGTGAGTGCAAAGTAGTAAGGTGTTGGGTTCTTCAGTGTTGAACCGCTATATGTGATATTTTTTTCTGCATCCTCTCGGCTTTCTGCAAGGATTTTAGGGCGATAAATGAGCTTAACTTGTGTATTTAATGCCACAGCAAGGACATTGCCCTCTTCCGCAGAGGCAACTGGTGGGATTTCTTGAACATTCAGCCAAAACAGTGATTCCCTGTCTTTTGGCAGTATGTCATTAATATAAATTAAGCGAACAAGCTGTTTTTCATTGGCTGCGACTTTAAATAAGTTGGGTGCAGGAACAAAGAAAACATCATCCCCTTTGAGGTTATCGATCCAGACCTGCCCACCGTAGGCTTTTTCGCTATTATTCTTAACTTCAACCGCAATATTTTTACGACCTTCATCATAGATAAATCGAGTGCCATTCAGCGTGAATGCGGAATAGGCATTAAAACAGGTTAACAAAAATGGCAAGATAGCGAGTTTGGATATGAGCTTAATCATTGCATTCGATCTCCATGATTTGGTTTTCATTGGGTTCTACCCCATTCATATTTAAGGTGCATACCTCATCATTTGAGGAGGTAATGAAAATGGCATTAGGCTGACTTAATAAATTCAACAGCAAAACACCGCCATTGGAGACAAATCCCACATAGTCGTTATTTTCTGTTCGTGCTGAGCTACCGGCAGACACAAACTCACCGTTTTTCTTTTTCAGTCTCAAAATGTATCGATGTATGGTTGAGTATTTGAACTCGCGATAAACAATGGCTTTATCTGTTGGAACAACGCGTTGTACAGAATCGAGTAACTCAACGTTGTTTGGAACTTCCTCAGTATTGATTTTTAAATTATTTTCAATATAAGGGGAGACACCAATTACGGTATTTCCATGTCTATCTGTAGGCGGTGAGTCATTAAAAACAATATTTCCGATATTCTTAATGTTGGCGATGGCGACAGTATCTTGTCGCACATTGGTTAAAAATAAGCCGGTTTGTTGCGTGGCAAGCAAGCTACCGGAGGCATTGATAGAGCCTGTGGTTTGATGCTGGTTTTGGGCAATAGCCACACCTGTATTCACCCAATCTTGGTTAAATCCAAAGTAAGCAGAGTTTGACCAGCTATCACGATCTTTGCTGGTATTCACGCTATAGTTCACTTTTTCATTAATGTTCCCTGCGATACCAGAGTTAAAACTGGCTTTATTATCACGGTCATAGCTCACAGAGTTCGTCCAAAAATGGTTTTTATCAAACACACTAAACGGAATATTCACACCGACGGAGATGGCATAATTATCACGGTCATGGTCATTTAATTTTTGATAATCAGCGGATACCGAAAAGTCGATACCTTTGAAGGCTGTGTTATAAGTCACGTTAGCGCCGATTTCATTGCGGATACGATTACGGTAGGTTTGTACCCATCCCGACAGGCTGATAAAGCTGTTATCAAAATTTTGAGAAATAATGGTTTCATAGCGCTCTTTACGATTACTTCTTTGGTACAGCGCATTTTGGTTAAACTCATTAAAATCAACGTACTCTTTACCTGTATAACGGTAAGTTAAAAGCTGTAAGTTAGTCGTATTCGACAGTGAATTGGCATACTTCAGCATATAACTTATCCCTGATTGCTTAGCATCAGGTGATGTGGGAGTCTGTTTTTGAAAGTGACTGTTGGCCGCGTTCACGTTAAAAGAGACCGCACCAAATTGACCAAACTCTTTACTCAGACCAATTCCAGCACTTTGATAATCACTGTGTAAAATTCCCGCCGTTTGCAACGTAAAATACGTAAATCCATAATCAAGAGCGCCCAAAAGGAATGGGTGGCTTTCACGCTTTCCAGCTAGCTCTCGCTCACCAATGACGAGGTTGTAATCCATCTCATTGGCTCGTAATAATGATGGGAGTGTGGCAACTGGCACATATCTCACGGTTTTGGTTCCATTATCTTCTTCAACAGTAATGGTCAAATCACCATTACTGACGGGTGAAATATCATTTAATTGATATGCTCCCGCAGGAACGACTTGAGAACTAAGAACGTATCCATTTTGTGAAATAGTAATTTTTGCATTCGAACTGACCACACCTGAAATGACAGGGGCGTAACCTCGCATTTCCCATGGGCGCATATTTTTTTCTGAACGTAACGCCATTCCGTAAAACACAAAGTTAGGTAACATCGTCATTGATGTTATTGTTTTACCGGCAATAAAACTTCCCTGTATAGACTTCATGGCAGTTGAAATGGTAGCTTCTGAAGTCTCGGTTCCTGAATCTTTAAGATAACTACTGCGGACGTAGCCTACCCATCGACCAAAATTAGAATATAAGTCGAAATCCCCATAAAGTTGGGTATTAGCGGATGTTGTTTTAGAGACATACCCGGAATAGTTAACTTTGATCCCTGGTATTCCATAATCCCATTCTTGTTGATTTTTTGAGTTATCTAAGGCGACTTGTGGAATATTAAAAGTCAAAACCTGTTTTGCATTATCAAAGTCAATTTTAACACCTGGATAATGACCTAAGTTGTAGCAGTTTCTTTCTGCATCGAATTCATTTTCAAATAAGGATAAATTAATAGGCAATGAAAGCTCATTTATCCATGTTGTATTTAAACAAAGATTTTCTCTATCTTTGGTTAATATAATTAATTCTTTTTTTCCCATTGGGTGGCGATTAAAAATCACCTCTACAATATAGTGACCTTCAGGATATTTAACACTGTCATCAAAAATACTTGCTGCTTGAGATTGAACTCCTCCATGTAAGAAGTCCATATTCAAGTTTGCATATACACAAAATGGACTTACCAACAGGGATAATATAAAAGCATTGACTGGTTTTAAACGCATATATCCATCACTATTTGTAAGCGGTAATAAGGGTCAAAGACCCTTAATTTAAAAATATAAAACTAATTATTTATATGCCACTGCATAAGTTGCAGTAGAAATGATGGTACCTTCGGTAACAGTTTGACCTGTTGTTGCCAACATTCTTGCTTTGAAATTCATATTTCCAATAGCATCGGTTCCATTACCAAAATCAACTGTTTGGCTGTTATAAGTTACATCTTGATTTGGAGTGGTTGAGTTCATTGCGGTTAATTGAATAGAAACACCATTTGCTGTTCCTTTCATATTTGCAAGACCAGAATTAGTAAATCCAGCGCTTTGCCAACCTACTTGACCATTAGTTTTTTTCAAACATTCGTCAGTACGTGGAACTAAACTAAATTCAACGTAGTCACCATTGGTATCTGCTGTTGTCATTTTGCCTAAATCAATTGTAGATTTAACTAACCCACCGACTTCGGTATCAATATCACAAGTTGCAGAAGTTACCGCTCCAATAAATTGTACTTCCCCTGTATTTGCAAATGCAGCGCCACTAAGTAATACGCTGCTACAAATTAAAGGTAATAACATCTTTTTCATTTAATCATCCTCATAAGAGTATTTATATTTAATAATGTGTATTAAGAATCTCTGGATATGCATATCCAAAGATTCAAATTTAAATTTCACCATTTTTAATGTCAGGAACTGTGCAGGCGAAATGATAGATAATAAAAATCATTTACATCATTAAGAGATGAATGTTTTGGAGCCTGCTCGTTCTGTGATGCAGAATACTCTCACTCCTCAGCTGGATAAACTAAATAAACTACTTAAGTATTTTTATTTATATGGAATTCTAAAAATACTCATTATTAACAATGGGTTGTGGATTTGTGGTGCTAAAAAACTCAATAAAACCTTCAAATTTATTTTAGTTTTTTATGATTTATTTCAATTTTCGGTTCACTCGCATGGGTAGTATAGTGTGGCGATGTTTTACTATATTAATAAAGAATGAAATTATGAAATCGAGTATAAAATATATAATTAATGACAAGTTTGAGTTTGACTACACCAATAAGAAAATCACATACATACTTAATGGAGATAAACGTAAAGTCTTAACGCCAGCTGCGAATATTCTTTTATTTTTAATAAAAAACAAGGTAGATGGAGATAATGAAGTTATTTCACAAGATGAGCTATTTAGTGCAGGTTGGGGTGAAAAAAAGAAGTTTGTGACAATCAATACGTTTTATCAAAACATTTTATTGTTACGAAAGGCATTTAGCGAACTCGAACACAATTTTGAGATAATAAAGAATATTCCTAAAAGAGGCTATAGGCTTGTTGATGATATACATATTCTTAACTCATCGATAAATAATGTAAATAGTAGTAGGTTTAGAAATAAACACAAAATTGATAGGAAATATGATGGGAAAATAGAAAAAATCCATATCCCTAAAGTGGAAAAAGTAGAAAACCATAAAAATATCAGCATAAATACTCCTCCTAAATATCCCTCTGGGTATATTAAAAAAAAGAATGTGTGGCTCAGTTTCTCAAATCGTGAAGTGAAAAGAACAATCATTATGCTAGTTCTAATTGTGTTGATGACAACAATTTTTTTTAGCTATATCGATTTTCAAAAAAAAAGTAGTAGCTTATCGAACTACACCCATTGTGGAGAAATTAATAGTAAAATAATACTCTGTAATAAGCAGATGGATTTAAATGCGAAATTATCTAAATTTCTCTCAGATGAAATTATTTCAAAGTCATTTGATGATTATCAATATATGTATGTGATAAGACGGAATTTCACTAATAAATTATCAATCATTTATTGCATCAGAGAGTTAGATTCATTTTCGTTAAAAGATAATGAATGTGTTTCGTATTACATCATGGATTGGGCTGGATAATAAAAATGAAAAAAAGCATCTTGAAAGCTGTTGTTTATACATCAGCAATTATTCTTTCTTCTATTGCTGTATACCAGGTTAATGAATCAGATGACATTATTTGTCGATCCTCATTTAGGACTATTTCTATTGAAAACAATGTAAAACTCTCTTTGAGTATTTCTTACACCTTAGGCGATCATGAAGGGTGGGTGAATTTAAAGGGCAAGTTTAGCCAAAATGGTATTGAGAGTGAGGTAGCAAGAAAGGTTTATATCGATATTATAAAGATTGGCGATAGTCTTAAAATTAAATCTAAGAAAAATATTTTATTGAATTCGGATAATACGGACTCTTCGGAGTTAGAAAAATATTTGTCTCAGTCTTATTTGGAACCCAACCTAGATATGGATATCTTTCTCTATCCTCAGAAAAGTGGTGGGTATGTCTTTTTCACCAATGATATGTATGCTTTTTATTGCAAATGATTAAATATGAGCGTGATAGATAATCTACCCAATAAAAAGATTATCTATCACTACCTCTTTAATCCTGTGTATGTAGTCGTTTAACGATCATGACAAGGTCGTTGAGGAAAGTCTCAATATCCATGTCAAGTTTGCTAATAATTAAAAATAATCTCGGTAATGTGATATTGCTGATCCCTACCTCATACCGTGAAAACTGTTGCTGACTGACACCGACACGGCTAGCGATTTGGCTTCCAGTCAAACCCAGTTCTTTTCTTTTTTTTCTTATATAGTGCCCGATTAAATTGTTTATTTGAGCTTCATTCTCTCCGGCAAAGTAAAAGCTAATATCTTGAATGGGTAATTTATAGGCTTGCGTGCTTTCAAAGGAAAGGTGTTCACTCATCATATGTCCTCTTGCGTGATGGAATCATAATTGTTGTATTTCCACCGAGGGGTGTAAACCAAATTAAAAATCAAATAGTTTTTAGTCTTTTAATCTAGGTTTTTTATGTAGTTAGGGAATTTCTTTATTAAAAAATTAAGTTTTCATATTTTCTTAATTAAAAGCAAAATGAGTATTTTGAAAGAGAAATCGTTTGAAATGATAATAGAAACCAATCTTATTAAGATTATTATTTATTATTAGTGGTATCACAATAATTTGCGCAATATGATGTTTTTTAATCAAGGGTTCTTTTCGCAGGAATATCGATAAAAATAATCAGAAAATAATAAAGCTTTAAGCGTGTTATTTTTGAATAATCATTTGAATATAGACAGTTATATATTATAAATCTCTTTTTTATATATTTAATTATATAGCGAATAGGTGAAATAAACCGCGAATGAAGCGGCATAAACACATTGATGATGTTGATTATTAATGTATTTATTGATGTAAGACAATCTCTCGAATTCCCCGATTGATATTATTAACTCAATCAAAAACTCTAATTACCTCTAATTATGTGGCTGGCGGTTTTATCGCTAATGGCACACAAACTGCATTTTTTAATTCTATTGTTTTAACGAAAAAATTTAGCGAAAAAAATTTTAGCGAAAAAACTTCTTATTATTTTAAGCAATTGCAATTTAAGTGAGCGAGTTATATATGGCCAATATAAAAGAGAAAGCTGCTATTTTTGCTCCTCTTAGCCGTCGCGGCTTTGTGAAAGCGGGCGCCGTGACAGGTTTAGCCGCCGCAGCGGGAGGATTTTCTCTTCCGTTTAGCGCTTCAGCGGAAACAGAGCAAAAAACATCGACACCATCAGGGAATGAAAAAGTTGTTTGGAGTGCATGTACAGTTAACTGCGGAAGCCGTTGCCCATTGCGCATGCATGTCGTAGATGGCGAGATCAAATACGTCGAAACCGATAATACGGGTAATGACGTGTATGAAGAGCTGCATCAAGTCCGTGCATGTTTACGTGGCCGCTCTATGCGCCGCCGCGTCTATAACCCTGACCGTCTGCGCTACCCAATGATGCGTGTAGGCAAACGCGGTGAAGGTAAATTTAAGCGAATCAGTTGGGAAGAAGCTTTCGACGCTATTGCCGATAACATGAAGCGTTTAATTAAAGATTATGGCAATGAGTCCATTTACCTGAACTACGGTACAGGTACTCTTGGCGGTACCATGACAAAATCATGGCCACCGGGCGCAACTTTGATTGCTCGCCTCATGAACTGCTGTGGTGGTTATTTAAATCATTATGGCGACTACAGTACCGCACAAATTGCGGCAGGTCTGAATTATACCTTTGGTGGCTGGGCAGACGGTAATAGCCCTTCAGACATCGAAAACTCTAAATTAGTGGTGATGTTTGGTAACAACCCTGGCGAAACGCGTATGAGCGGCGGCGGGGTGACTTACTATGTTGAACAAGCACGCGAAAAATCTAACGCGAAAATGATCATCATCGATCCTCGCTACACCGATACGGGTGCAGGGCGTGAAGATGAATGGATCCCAATTCGTCCGGGTACTGATGCGGCGCTCGTTAACGCCATTGCGTATGTGATGATCAAAGAAGACTTAGTGGATAAGCCATTCTTAGATAAATATTGCGTAGGCTACGATGAAACCACCATGCCAGCTGGCGCACCAAAAAATGCGCATTACAAAGCTTATATCCTGGGTGATGGTCCTGACGGTCAAGCGAAAACCCCTGAATGGGCGTCATCCATCACCGGTATTCCGGCAGATCGCATTGTAAAATTAGCCCGTGAAATTGGTACCGCAAAACCTGCGTATATTGTGCAAGGTTGGGGTCCTCAGCGTCGTTCGAATGGTGAGCTGACGTCTCGTGCTATCTCAATGCTGGCGATTTTAACCGGTAACATCGGTATTCATGGTGGTAACACGGGGGCTCGTGAAGGCTCTTACAGTATTCCATTCGTGCGTATGCCGACCTTAACTAACCCAGTGCAAACCAGCATTTCCATGTTTATGTGGACTGACGCTATCCTGCGTGGTCCTGAAATGACGGCTACCCGTGATGGTGTCCGTGGTAAAGATAAATTGGATGTGCCAATTAAAATGGTATGGAACTACGCAGGTAACTGCTTAGTTAACCAACATTCAGAAATCAACCGTACCCACGATATCCTGCAAGACGAATCGAAGTGCGAAATGATTGTGGTGATTGATAACCACATGACCGCCTCTGCAAAATATGCCGATATCTTACTGCCAGACTGCACTGCGTCTGAGCAAATGGATTTCTGTATGGATGCTTCCGCGGGGAATATGTCCTACGTTATTTTTGCTGACCAAGCTATCAAACCCCGTTTTGAAAGCCGAAATATCTATGAAATGACCAGCGAAATTGCCAAACGCATGGGTGTCGGTGAGCAGTTTACTGAAAATCGTACCCAAGAAGAGTGGTTACGTCATTTATACGAACAATCTCGCGCAGCATTACCTGAGCTGCCAACGTTCGAAGAGTTCCGTGAGCAAGGTATCTTCAAAAAACGTGATCCTAAAGGTCACCATGTGGCTTATCAAAGTTTCCGTGAAGACCCGATTGCGAATCCATTAACCACGCCATCAGGCAAGATCGAAATCTATTCCGCACAATTAGCGGAGCTGCAAAACTCATGGGAGCTGGAAGAGGGAGATGTTATCCATCCATTGCCAGTCTATTCCGTTGGGTTTGAGCAGTATGGCGACCCATTAATGGAGAAATTCCCATTACAATTGACGGGCTTCCACTATAAATCACGTACCCACTCAACCTATGGCAACGTGGATGTATTGAAAGCGGCTTGTCCTCAAGAGTTATGGATCAACCCACAAGATGCGGCGAAACGCTCCCTGAAACATGGGGATTTAGTCCGCGTATACAATGACCGAGGCGAAGTGCGTGTCAAAGTCAAAGTTACCCCGCGTATTTTACCGGGTGTGGTTGGTTTAGGAGAGGGTGCATGGTATGACCCAGATGGTAACCGTATTGACCATGCGGGCAGCATTAACGTGCTGACCACGCAGCGTCCATCGCCACTAGCGAAAGGAAACCCATCACACTCTAATCTTGTTGAAGTTGTGAAAGCTTAAGGATGCCAGATATGTCAACGCAATATGGTTTTTATATCGATTCAAGTCGTTGCACTGGCTGCAAAACCTGTGAGTTAGCCTGCAAAGACTTTAAAAATTTATCTCCAGAAGTGAATTTCCGCCGTATTTATGAATACGCGGGCGGTGATTGGACTGAGCAAGATGGCGTTTATGGGCAGAATGTTTTCGCCTATTACCTGTCTATTTCGTGTAACCACTGCGATGATCCAGCGTGCGCTAAAGTATGTCCAAGTGGTGCGATGCACAAACGCGAAGACGGGTTTGTGGTGGTGGATGAAGAAGTCTGTATTGGTTGCCGCTATTGCAGTATGGCATGCCCTTACGGTGCGCCTCAGTTTGACCAAGTCAAAGGTCATATGACCAAGTGTGATGGTTGCTATGAGCGTGTTGCAGAAGGCAAAAAACCAATATGTGTGGAATCTTGCCCATTACGCGCATTGGATATGGCGCCGATTGAAGAGCTACGCGCTAAATATGGCGATTTAGCGGAAATCGCACCGTTACCATCGGCTGAGTATACTCATCCAAATATCGTTTTAAAATTGAATGCCAATAGCAAACCTGTCGGTGATACCACGGGTCATCTGGCTAACCCGGAGGAAGTTTAATATGGGCGCGGGAATTCATGAATGGCCATTGATGTTTTTCACCGTTATTGGTCAAAGTGTTGCGGGTGCATTTATTGTGATGGCAGCGGTTTTGTTAAGTGGAAAACTATCCCCTGAACTTAACCGTAAAGTGCATTACAGCATGTTTGGCTTGTGGGTGTTAATGGGGATTGGTTTCTTATTATCCACGATGCACATGGGCACACCACTGCGTGCATTTAATGCCTTCAATCGCTTAGGGGCTTCTTCACTGAGTAATGAAATTGCCAGTGGTGCAATCTTCTTTGCCTTTGGTGGCTTGTATTGGTTGTTGGCAGTGTTAAATAAAATGCCTGCTGCGCTAGGCAAACTGTGGTTAGTGGTGGTAGCTGTTCTTGCGGCTATCTTTGTGGTGGCGACTTCCCGTGTGTACCAAATCCCAACGGTACCAACATGGAATAACAGCTACACCATGATCAACTTTGTGCTAACGGCATTCTTGGGCGGACCTATCTTAGCCGCATTGCTATTGCGTGTTGCTGGGTTTGACCTGCAATGCATTCGTCGTCTCCCTGCATTGAGTGCGATAGCATTATTAGTGAGTGCAGCCGCCGCAATCTCTCAAGGATTTGACTTGGCGAGCATTGAAACCGCAGTACAAAAAGCAACGGATTTAGTGCCTGATTACGGTTTCTTAATGGATATTAAGATTGTTGCCGTAGCGATGGGGCTGGGCTGCTGGATCATGCCGTTAATCGCAAAACGTAATCCATCCGTCATCAACTTGGGTATCGGTACTTTGTTAGTGTTGGCGGGTGAGATTGTTGGACGCGGTGTGTTCTATGGTCTGCACATGACCGTGGGCATGGCAGTTAACTAATCATCACCTCAAAGGCTTAGCAGATGGTTGCTAAGCCTAAGGTTGATGACAAAGAGGGATAAAAGCGTGGTTTTTCCCTCTTTGTGTTATCAGGCGAAAATCAATAAATTGATTTTCCTTGTTAATGTTACAACCCAAACGAGCCATTTCCAAACCTGATGGGTTTGGAAATGGTCTGGGGCTTAGCAGATGGTTGCTAAGCCTTTCGTTCCCAAGAATTTTTATCAATAATAAGCAAAACAACAAATAACACATGAACAGTGGATTACACACCATGAACGAATTCGCTTTAAATGACGTTTCTGTGACAGCTCGGATCCTTGGTGCGGCATTCTATTATTCCCCTGACCAAGTGCCTGAGATTATCGAATTATTGGTATCCGGTGAATGGGTTGCAGATTGGCACTACGGCTCTGAAGAGCAAAAACAAGGGATTGCCGCAGAGATGGCGACAATGCAACGTGATGATGAAACCCTTGATGAAGCTTATCAACGCCTCTTTATTGGTCCTTACGCACTCCCTTCTCCACCATGGGGATCGGTCTGGCTTGATAAAGAAAATGTGCTGTTTGGTGAGTCTACCTTGCAACTTCGTGAGTGGATGCAAGCCAACCAAATTGATATTCATTTAACCCAAAATGAACCCGAAGACCATTTTGGTTTATTGATGATGATGGTGGCTTGGGTGGCGGAACATCAACCTGAAAATCTTTCTGAATTATTAGGGAAACATATTTTGCCGTGGGGCCTGCTGTATTTAGATAAAATGCAGGAAAAAGGCGATTCTCCCTTTTATGTGGGGCTGAGTAAGTTAGCGCATTTAACGTTGGTGGCTTGGCAGGATTCGATGAATATTGAAGTGGATAAAAAACTGATTTTTTATCGCTGATGAGTCGGTTGGCGATCTTGGGGATCGCCAATTTATCCTAAGGTTTGATCGGCTGTTTTTGTTGGCTCCAAACACGATAAGCAAAAGCAGCGCCCACTAACACTAAGTAAATCATTGGCTCAGGCGTTAGGGTTTTTAATGACAAAGCATAGTGGCAAAGTGCGAGTAATAGTGTTGGGTAAAGCAGCATGTGAATTCTTTTCCACCATACACCTAGGCTCATTCGTATGCGGTTGAACGAACTCACCGCCATCAAAAATAAGCATAGCCAAGCCATGGCGCCAATCACTAAGTAGACCCGCGAAAAAACCTCCTCAAAAAAGAGTGATAAATTATTGACGCCAATCTCCAATAATAAATAGCTACTCAAATGCAGTAGAGCCCAGAAAAAGCACCATAATCCCAGTAATTTTCGTGTCTGAAACAGCGTGGTAAATCGCAATAATTTAGCGATAACGGGGATCAGTGCGATAACGATGAGCAAACGCAAAGCGGCTATTCCCGTAAAATGTTGGATGTCTTTAGCGGGATCAGCGCCAAGTCGCTGAGTATCAATTAAAAAAATCAGCCATGCCAAAGGAAGCAGAGCAATAAGATGAAAGCCTCCTTTGGTTAATCTCACTAATAGCCTGTTTTCTTGGGGCATTAGAAGTATCTCCGCAAGTCCATTCCCTGATACAAGCTCGCGACTTGGTCTGCGTATCCATTAAAAAGTAACGTAGGCTGTCGGGTTACTTGACCTAAACCCCCCGCACCAATAAAACGCTCGGTCGCTTGCGACCAACGAGGATGATCAACTTGCGGGTTCACATTGGCAAAAAAACCATATTCACTGGGCGCGGATAGGTTCCATGTGGTATCTGGCATCTGTTCGGTTAGGCGAATTTTGACGATAGACTTAATTCCTTTAAAACCATATTTCCAAGGAACAACCAAGCGGATCGGTGCGCCATTTTGATTGGGTAATGTTTTTCCATATACGCCAGTGGCAAGTAAGGTTAGCGGATTCATGGCTTCATCTAAACGTAGCCCTTCAACATAGGGATAAGGTAAGCCACCGCCGATATAACGGCTTTTTTGTCCTGGCATTTGTTCGGGAGCATAACGAGTTTCAAAGGCGACATATTTGGCTTTGCTGGTGGGCTCCACCAATGCCAATAGTTTGGCTAACGGAAAGCCCACCCAAGGAATAACCATCGACCAAGCTTCGACGCAGCGCATGCGATAAATACGCTCCTCTAGGGGAAACTTGGCGTTGATATCATCTAAATTAAGGGTCAAAGGACGATTCACTTCCCCATCAATGGTTACTGTCCATTCGTCGGTAATGAGGGTATGCGCGTTTTCAGCTGGATCAGATTTTCCTAGCCCAAACTCATAAAAGTTATTATAGCCAGTCACTTTATCTTCAGGTGTCAGGGTTAACGATGACTGAAACTCTTCAGGTTGAATAAATGTCAGTGCTTTTCTTGGCGCTGAGGGCGTTGCTGGCGCATCGTCACTTAGCCAAGAAAATAAGCCCGCATTTGCTGTCGCTGCAACGGTTAAACCTGCTGCCCCCAGACCTAAGGCTTTGAGTAGCTGCCGGCGCTTCATAAAAAAAATGGATTCATCCGTGATTTGAGAGCCGGGGATTTTAGGTAACTTTTTCATTGTGCGCTCCATAGCAAAAAGAAGAATGAAATCAGTTATACCGAATGCGTGATAAAAGTGGCTGACAGTAAGATGACAAATTTGTCATCTTACTTAATTGTAGGAGATTTTAGATTGTAGGAAACGTTAGCGTAATGGTGCTGGTACCTGCTTCGTGTTTAAAACTAACCGAACCGCCATGCAGTTCAACAATCGCTTTGACAATCGCCAGCCCCAACCCAGTTCCCTCCGTGGTTCTGGCATTATCTCCGCGCCAAAAACGGGTGAAGATTTCCTCGCTATTTTGTAGGGAGTTCCCTTGGTTAGTGATGCGGATTTCTCTCTGCTGGGGAAGCTCAATGATCTGGGTGACCACGCGAGTATTTGGGTGAGAGTATTTAATCGCATTAGCGATAACATTCATGAATACACGGCTCAGTAATACCGGATCAGCATCAATCCTGAGAGTTGAAGGCTCACAATAAAGCGTAATCTGTTTCTCTTCTGCATAAGCCGAAAATAGTTCATAAACATCATTCACTAATTCTGATATTGAGAGATTTTCTCGATTTAACGTGATGTTTTTATTTTCAGCACGAGCAATAAATAACGTGCTTTGGATCATCTGTGCCAGCTTATCAAGCTCTTCAATATTGCTAATGATGACCTCTTCATATTCGCTCACATTACGGGAGCGTTGGAGTGTAATTTCATTTTGCACTCGTATGGCATTAATGGGCGTTCTTAGCTCATGGGCTAAGTCATCGGCGAACTGGGTTAGTTTAACAAAGTCATGTTTTAGCCGTTGGCGCATGGTATTCATTGATTCGCCCAGCTCTTTTAACTCTTGTGGAAGCTGATCAATATCGATCGGATCATTCAGCGCATGTACGTCCGTTTTGATCGTGATCTGGCTCAGTGATTGAATATCGGAGAGCCCTTTTTTCAGTAACCATAAACTCAGTAATCCCATCAACAATATTGAGAGGGCAGACACCAGCACGCTTTGGGTTAAATATTGGGTTAATACTCCGCTGCGGTCGACGGAGACTTTACCGAGTACCACATGGAGCTGCCCTAATGGTGAGTTCATGGCGAAATAGACCGCGGAGATGGGAATGCTTTGTGTGGTTTGCCAATGGTTGATGGCATGGATATTGAGCTGCTCAAGGTTTACTAGCCGCAGTGGTCGGGTATCCAGAAGTTCGCTGTTAGTCGCGACGAGTATATGCCCACTCGCATCAGAAATCTGGATCAAATCTTGGCGCATGTCCATCATGCTTTGGAAATACATCGGCAGCGTTTTGATATCGATGCCACCCGAAATTAATTTAGCGAGCTGCTCCGCACGGTTCACGAGCAAATTATTATCTTGTTCAGACAGCTCATTCTTCAGCGAGTGATATAAAACCCATGTCACGACGCCAGCATTAGCGACCATTAGAATGATAAACAGGGAAATAAGTTTAAAGCGTAGCGACTTTTTTTTCATTCTATTGGCCTATTTAAGCGGTATCCCATCCCTCGGATGGTTTCGATAAGCTTAACTTCAAACTCATCATCAATTTTCTTTCTCAATCGACGAATGGCGACATCGATGATATTGGTATCACTGTCAAAATCGATGCCCCAAACTTCACTGGCAATTAAGGTTCTAGGTAAAATTTCATCGCTATGCAGCACGAAAAATAGCAACAAAGAAAATTCTTGGCGGGTTAAGATGATTTTCTTTCCTCCGCGTTCAACATCATGGCGGGTCAGATCTATCTTTAAATCTGCAATCGTCATGGTTGTCGAGGTTGGCTGATTCACTTTGAGTTGGTTTTTAACGCGCGCTAATAATTCAGAAAACGAAAATGGTTTCACAAGGTAGTCATTGGCACCGAGCTCTAAGCCTTTAATGCGATCATCTACGGCATCCCGCGCCGTGAGGCAAATAACGGGAATACTTTTCGCAGTGCGTAAGATTTTTAAAATATCCCAGCCACTCATACCCGGCAGCATGATATCGAGAATAACCAATTGATAATTGTTTTCTAAAGCAAAGTAGAGTCCATCACGGCCATCATTAGCGACATCCACCAGAAAACCCGCTTCTTCTAAGCCATTTTTAACCCAACCTTGGGTTTTAAGGTGATCTTCAATTAATAGTATTCTCATGGAAACCCAGCAATCGTTTTATTTGACTTAATTCATCTTAAAGAAACTTTTACTGTAAAGAAACAGTCTGGGGTTTAGCAATAAAAATGAGGTATATGAAGATATTTCAGGGGAAAAAAACACGGGGAACTCATTGATTGCAGGCTCAACAAGCCCCGTGTTGGGGTAATACTTAGTTTTCGCTATGTGGCTGATAACCGTAACGAATTGTCTCGACATCGTCGAGTTGAATTTGGGTCACGGTTGGCTGCGTAGTGGCAATGACGCGACCATCGCGGATGGAATAGCGTACTGGCACTTGGCGGCGTACAGCATCAAAACCGTTTTCAGCAGGCAGGATCAGTAAGCTTGCACGTTTCCCTTCATCAATACCGTAATTTTGCAAATTCAACGTTTTTGCACTATGCTCAGTGATAAGCTTCAGACCATCATTAATCTGACCATAGCCCATCAATTGGCAAACATGCAGACCTATATGCAGCACTTGCAGCATATTTGCGGTACCCAGTGGATACCATGGATCGAACACATCGTCGTGACCGAAGCAGACATTAATATTGGCGGCGAGCATTTCCTTCACGCGGGTGATCCCTCGACGCTTTGGATAGGTATCGAAACGACCTTGTAAGTGAATGTTCACTAACGGGTTGGCGACAAAGTTAATCCCTGACATTTTCAGCAGACGGAATAAACGTGAAGCATATGCCCCGTTGTAAGAGTGCATCGCCGTTGTATGGCTGGCGGTAACGCGTGCGCCCATATTTTCACGGTGAGCAAGGGCGGCAACGGTTTCGACAAAACGTGATTGTTCATCATCAATTTCATCACAGTGAACATCGATTAAACGGTCATATTTTTGTGCCAGTGCAAAGGTTTTATGCAGGGATTCCACACCATATTCACGGGTGAATTCAAAATGCGGGATAGCCCCGACCACATCCGCCCCTAAACGTAGCGCTTCTTCTAATAGCTCTTCGCCGTTTGGATAGGACATGATCCCCTCTTGTGGGAAAGCAACGATTTGCATATCCACCCAAGGTGCCACTTCTTTTTTCACTTCCAGCATGGCTTTCAGTGCCGTTAAAGTGGCATCGGAAACGTCAACGTGGGTACGAACATGTTGGATACCGTTAGCAATCTGCCATTTTAGAGTTTGCCAAGCGCGCTGTTTAACATCGTCATGGGTTAGCATCGCTTTGCGTTCGGCCCAGCGTTCAATCCCTTCAAACAGGGTGCCAGACTGGTTCCAATTTGGCTGCCCAGCGGTTTGTGTTGTATCCAAATGAATATGTGGCTCAACAAATGGTGGAATGGCTAAGCCGCCTTCACCATCAAGGCTATTAGCGAGTACTTCACCTGCGGGCTGCGGAACGATAGCTTTAATTTGTTGATTTTCAATATCGATTCGCCACAGACCTTCACGCTCAGGTAAACGGACATTGTGGATATGTTGAATATGTTGATTAAGCACGGGTCATCTCCGAATTAGTGGCGCGTACGCGATTCAATAATGGATTCAGGATGGCGTAGCAGATAGCGCCGCCAAGCACTGCGTTAACAGGGACAATTCCCGGTAGCCAATGTCCTGCGGCAACACCCGCAGCCACGGCGATTAACGCACTGATATTCACATCGCGCATTTTGCTCATGTCAAAAGTGACATAGCGATGACGATACATTAAGTAATCCGCAATGATAATGCCACCAATCGGTGGAATGGCTGCGGATAAGAAGGTCAGCCAGCTAACAAAGTTGTTGTACAGCCACAGTGCGCAGAGTGTGCCCACTAAGCCGTTGATAATGGATAACGTCTTGCTGGATAAGCCTGTAATGTTGGCGAACCCTAAGCCGGAAGCGTACAGCGCGTTGTCGTTGGTTGTCCAAATGTTCAAACCAAGAACGATAATTGCTGGTAAGAGTAATCCTTGCGCGATCATTACGTCGGAGATATCCGCCATACCTAAGGAAGCTGCGCCCGCCGCACCGAAGATAAACATCAGTGAGTTGCCCAAGAAGAACGCCACAATGGCCACCAGTACCGCGATTTTCGGCTTACGCCCGAAGCGTACGAAGTCAGCGGTTAAGGTTCCTGCGCTGACAAACGAGCCGACGACCATCGCCAGTGCAAGGTTGAAATCGATTGGTTGTTCCGGTTTTACCATTTGCAGAGCGCTTAAACCACCGGCATCAGTGACAGCAAGATATACGGAGTAGCTTCCTAAGATAGCAATGGCAGGAACGGCGACAATGGACAGCACGGTTAACGCGGAGATACCGAAGAACACTGTGACGGTCATCAAAATACCGGAAATACCAATCAGTAAGTTGATATCCCAGCCTGTTGCTTTACCAACGGGAATGGCGAACATGGCAACGCCGACACCGAACCAGCCGACCTGTGTACCGCCAAGTAAGAAAGAAGGGAGCCAAGAGCCGCGAATACCGAAAGAATAACGTGCAAGAAGGTGGGTTGTTAAGCCTGTTTTAGAACCGATAAAACCAAGGAAGGCGGTGTAGACACCAAGAATAAGATTACCAATGAGAACTGCGAGGAAGAAATCGTTGAAACTAAGACCGGTACCGAGAGCGCCTCCGGTCCACATGCTGGCGGAAAAGAACGTTAAACCCAGCATTACAAAGGTTAATGCGAGCCCGCCTTTTCTTGCGGATATGGGTACTGGCTCATGACTATAATTTTTATCACCGGACACAATTGCCTCCTGTAGCTTTCCTCTGGCCAAAAAAATCTGACGAATTCTATAGCCGTAAAAATAAAAAGCAAACGGTTTCGCACATGCTTAAAAAGAATTAATGAATTGTGTTTTTGCTCATTTTTTATTCTAGTCTGTAGCGTAACTGGAAAGGGCGTGAGGCGGTAAACAGCTTGATGGGGTGAGATAAAGTCACGATAAAAACCAGCGGTTAGAATAGCCAATGATACAAACAAAAAACGTAAAATTAAGATAAAAGACTTCCGAATGTGTGGGTATCAATGATTCGTTTTTTTTATTTATATTTATTCAATAAAATATAATGTTCAAACAAATTTTAATATTTTATTTATTATTACGCATTTAAATTGTTGATTGGAATTTATTACTCCTTTTTTTGAGTAAAATATGATTTTAATCTAAATGAGAATCGATATTTATAAATCTAATTATTTACGTAATTTAATATTTAATTATTTAATGAGTAAAGAGTAAAAAAAGAGTTTCAATATTACCAAAATGATAACAACGTTAATTTTATCGTCATTTTGACGGAATTTAATGTTTCTTGCTGGTTGATCATGGTTATGTTTTTAAAGGATATTTTTTAATTTTGAATGATTTTTTTATAGTAAACATCGCGCTGATCACAAAATGAGGGTTAATTTCCAGATAGGGAATTAAAATTGATATCCCTCAATTAAATAAAACAATTAAAGTTCACAATGAATTACCAATTAAAAATTCATTCTTTTCTTTATTTGTTCTATCTATTTCTCCAGGGAATAAAAGAGGTCAGTCATGATAATACAAATTATCGCGGCATTAGTTATCGTTGCTACAATTTATCTTTTAATTAAAAAATATGAAACTCGGATGGTATTAATTGCTGCTGGGCTAGTACTCTGTATTATTAGCCTCGTGCCAATGGATGCCTTAAATGCATTTAGCGAGCGCATGGTTTCGGCTCCGCTGATCCAAGCCATTTGTTCCAGTATGGGTTTTGCCTATGTTATGAAATACACCAAGTGCGATAAACATTTAGTACTGGTGCTATCTCGTGTTCTGACTCGACTGGGTTTTTTCCTGATCCCCGCAGCAGTCGTACTGACTTTCTTTATTAATATTGCGATCCCTTCTGCGGCTGGATGTGCCGCCGCGGTTGGTGCGACATTGATTCCGTTACTGATTGCTGCACGTATTCACCCAGCTATTGCTGGTGGTGCTGTGCTGTGCGGTACGATAGGTTCTATGCTAAGCCCTGGGTTGTCACATAACCCATTTGTGGCGCAGATGTCGAACATGAGTATTGTTGACTTAATTGCTCGCCACGGACCATACAGCTTAGCAGTTGGAGGCATCGCTGCCGTTTCCTTAGCGATCGTTGCTTTAGTGAAAAAAGAGTGCAACATGAAAGCGGTTGTCGAAGTGAATGGCACCGCGGGCACAGAACAAAATGCAGCGGCAGAACAGCCAAATTATCTTTACGCGACAGCGCCGTTTATTCCATTAATCCTATTAATTCTGCCATTTATGGATGCGCTGAAAGCGTATCAAATTAGTGTGCCAGCAGCGATGGTCATTGGGGCAATTTATGCGTTAGTTATCACGCGTACTAACCCTTCAACCATTACTAAAGAGTTCTTTAAAGGGATGGGGAATGCCTATGGGGATGTTCTTGGGATCATCATCGCTGCTGCAGTTTTCT
The DNA here is from genome assembly GCF_009706505.1 of Providencia sp. wls1922. Taxonomy (NCBI): domain Bacteria; kingdom Pseudomonadati; phylum Pseudomonadota; class Gammaproteobacteria; order Enterobacterales; family Morganellaceae; genus Providencia; species Providencia sp. wls1922. The sequence goes on from NZ_WLUG01000108.1 coordinate 76,075, forward strand.
CTGCGGGTCTCAAAGCATCTGGCTTAATTGATTCCTTTATTGGTTTTCTGATCCACTCTCCTGAATTTGCACGTTGGGGAGGGACATTGGGCCCATTCTTAATGGGAATTATCACGGGTTCAGGTGATGCGGCCGCGTTTGCTTTCAACGAAACGGTAACACCATTTGCCCAGCAATTTGGTTATGAAATTCCTGATTTGGGGATGGCTTCTGCAATTTCAGGCGCATTGGGTAGAACCATGTCACCGTTAGCAGGTGCGGCTATCGTCTGTGCAGGTTTAGCCAATGTGAACCCGATGGAAATTGTGAAGCGTACTGCGCCTGGCATGATTGTTGGGGTGATCTTCATTGCGCTCATCATGCTTTAATTTTAAGGAGATAACATGTCAAATATTACATTAGAACAACTGACTCAATGGCGTCGTGAATTCCATCAATACCCTGAAATTGGTTGGTCTGAGTTTTTAACCACAGCAAAAATCGTTGAAGAACTGCGTCGTTTAAACTTGGACGTCAAAGTGGGTCCGCAGGTGATCAATCCTGAATATGCCTTTGGACGTCAACAGAAAGTGGTTGATAAAGGTTTAGCGGTGGCGAGAAAGCACCAAGTTGATGAAAATCTGCTGGCTGAAATGCAGGAGCTGACAGGGTGTGTTGCCATTTTCGATAGTGGCAAAGCAGGACCGACAATCGCACTGCGTTTTGACATTGACTGTGTCGGTGTGACAGAAAGTACTGATGAAACCCATCGCCCAAAAAATGATAATTTTAGCTCTTGTCATCCTGGTGAAATGCATGCATGTGGTCATGATGGGCATATCGCGATTGGTTTAGCGGTCGCGCATTGGCTAGTAGCAAATAAAGAGAGCTTATCTGGCAAAGTAAAATTGTTATTCCAACCTGCGGAAGAAGGCGTTCGTGGTGCGAGAGCGATGGCTGAAAGTGGCATTGTGGATGATGTGGATTATTTCTTAGGGGCGCACTTAGGGTTCATTGCCAATAGCGGTGAAATTGTGATTAACCCAACCCATTTCCTCTGCACAACAAAACTGGATTTTCGCTTCAAAGGTGCACCATCCCACGCAGGAGCAGAGCCTGAATTGGGACGTAATGCGCTAGCCGGCGCTTGTCATGCTACAACGCAAATGTTGGGAATTTCAAGACACGGTAAAGGAATGTCGCGCATTAACGTTGGGGTACTGAATGCCGGTGAAGGGCGAAACGTGACGCCATCTTATGCTCAAATGCAGATAGAAGTCCGCGGCGAAAATGAAGAGATTAACCGCTTTATGAGCGAAAATGCGATTCGCATGGCAGAAGGCTCCGCACACAGCTTCCAGCTAGAAATGGAAAGTGAAGTGATGGGAGAAGCGGTTGATTTAACCAATGACCAAGAGTTGATTGACACCTTGGCTAGTGTGGTAGGGCAACATGGGGAATTAACTGCAGTAGCGACTCGACCGTTTGGTGGTAGCGAAGATGCCACTATTTTGGCAAAACGCGTCCAGCGTCACGGGGGTAAATCTCTGTATTTTGTTGTCGGTGCTGACAGAACCGCAGGGCATCACCAAGCTAATTTTGATTTTGATGAAAAACAGATGTTAACAGCCTATCAGCTGTATACCGGATGTTTGGTGTCATTAATGTAATTTTTTGGTGATAGGAAAAAGCCGCTGAGAGTAATCTCCCAGCGGCTTTTCTATTTCGCTAAGGCTTTATTTTGCTAATGAATACAGGGTATCTTTCAATAGATTAGCGGCAATAATGATGTCGTCGAAATCAGTGAATTCATCAGGGTGATGGCTAATTCCATTTTTTGATGGTGTGAAAATCATTGCGGTTGGGAATTTTTGGGCGAGATTCATAGAATCATGACCCGCACCGCTCAACATGGTCATATAACCGATGTTTTGTTCAAGGCAATGCTGTTCAATACACTGACAAATCTCGTTATCTAATTTCACTGGTGCTTCTGCTGAAATTTCACGAATTTGAATCGAAACATCGTTGTCTTGTTCAGATTTTCTAATGGAATTTTTCAAGTGAGTGGCAACGCGGGCAATACTTTCTGGTTCAATGCCGCGAATATCAACCAAGAAGTTCACTTCACCGGGAATAACGTTCATGGAATTTGGATATACATTGAGTTTCCCAATGGTACCGACGGTTCCCCATACAGATTCACGGCAAGCCGCTCGGTTCACATCGCTGATTATGGCGGCGCTGGCCACTAATGCATCGTGGCGTTGGTACATTGGGGTGGCGCCGGAGTGATCTGCATGCCCTGTAACCTGAACTTGGAAGCGGGTTGGAGCGGCAATTCCGTTCACAATTCCCACTGATTTTCTTTCAAGTTCAAGGCGCCGACCTTGTTCGATATGCATTTCGATAAAAGCTGAATAATGGTTATCAGCCAATTCGCACTGTTCAATTTCGTGGCTTGGATAACCAAGGCTATCGAGGACATCGAAAAAGCTGCGTCCATCATCATCTCGGTTGAGAGCCCATTTTTCACGATCAACTTTCCCAAGTAACACTTTGCTACCAATACAGGAAAAACCAAATCGGCTGGATTCTTCCGCCCTGAAAATGACGAGTTCAAGGGAGCGGGATAATTGCTGTGGCTTAAACTGCATCAGCGCATAAAATCCTGCCACGACACCAAGTGTACCATCATAAGCACCACCATTAGGAACCGTGTCCAAGTGAGAGCCAGTGCCAACAGCAGGCAAATCGGGATTTTTTCCCGGTAATCGGCAAAAAATATTCCCTATCGCATCTTGGCGAACAGTAAACCCAGCTTTTTGCATGGTTTCTATCATGTATTGGTGTGCCAATTGGTCTGTGGGTGTATAAGCCAAACGTGTCACACCTTTATTTTCAGGATAAACAGTAAAGGATGCTAATTTTTCAAATAATAATTTCATTTCATTAGTAGAAAATAATTCCCTAGTCATGAAAACCTCTTTCATAAATTGTAATCAGATATATTTAAATGTGTTGGAATAAATAGGATTGAAAATAAAAAGCAGAAAAGTATAAAAATTATTATGAGTACTACTATGCAAATAGAAATGGAGTAAGTCAAACAGAAGTATGAAAAAAAGAAGGTTGCATGATATTTATCAAATTACTGATATTAAACGAAAATATAACAAATTTTACGTTTGTAACAGATTGAAGTTATTAAGGGTTAATTTAAATATTTTTTAAATTAACCCTCGATTTTTTCATTATTTATTGATGATATTTTGGGGTTCTATAATTTAAGTAAGAGATTTATTTTTTTTAATCAATTTAGAACGGTAATTTATTTTATTGTTTTCAATCTCTCGCTGATTGTTATTTTTTATATTCAATTGTTAGTTTCTAAATAATGCAAGTAGAGATGAACATCATTATACAATTGACGTAATTCAGCACTGTTTTGTTGTCTACGTAATAGTGTTTTCAACAGGCGGTGAATTTTTTCAACATTAGGCTGTGGGTGCTGCAAACGTAAAACGAGTCCTTTTAGGGCTCGATTGTGTGATTCAGAGGTAGAAAACTGTTTATAAACTTGCATCAGATTGAGCCAAATAGCGTGGCGAACGGCAAAAAATTGTATTGTTCTATCAAATGGATAATCACTTTTACGCGCCAATATTAACCCGCTAAATAGGCGATGGCTCATCTGTGATGTTGATGGTTTTTGTCCGGTAATAATCTTATTAAGACCTAATTTAAATTGTTGTTCACTGAGTAAAATAAGGTTTTGGTAACGTTTCTTCGGATTTGTTGGGTAAATCCAATAAAAAGCCCCCATCGCGACTAACGGTCCACAAATAATGGCGATGGCATTACCGAGGCTTTCTGGAAAACTTAAGGTAAAAGGGTAGCTTGGTTGCAGTAAGATCAAAGAGACCATGATGTAATCAAAGGCAATTAAAATCAGTTTTTTGTGGGCAAAAACCAAAATTCCACTGATGATGACGGGCACAATGAATAAGGTCATTTGCCATGATGATGATGCAAATGGCCATAGACACCAAGTACAAATCAACGCGGCAAGTGCTCCGAAAGATTGTCCTGTGAAGATGTTTTTCATAAACCTAGCGGGGTAATCGAGGGATGCGAACAGAGCGATCATCACCGATAACCCGAGAGTTAAATATGCCAGTGCTTGCCACTGGGTCACTAGCCAGAGTAAGCCTACGGTGGCAATGGCAACGAACGAGCGCGCAAAAGCTTGCCAAGCAGCAATGCGATCATGGTGGAGCTTTAGCTTATCTACCCGGTATTTTGCCTTGATAGCTAACCCTTTTGACACGTAAAACAGTGGGATAAGAAGATTTTTCAATACGCCATTCGGGCATAGGGATAGGATATGTTTCCATTGTAATTCAGTCGGTTGTGTTGCTGGGAATGGAAATGCAGCTATCCCTTTAAACGTATCAAGTTGTAGCAAAATCTGGCTTTGCGCGAGTAGTTGTTGGCGGGCTTTTACGACTTGTTTACGGTGATAACGCCATCCAATACGGTTGGCTTCTAACTGCTCATCATAGGCGGCCATTTGCTGCCATAAGATGTCAATGTCCTGTTGTTCAATAGACTCTTTTCTATATAAAGAACGGTGCAAAATCTGGTAAAACTGCTGATCAATTTGTTGTTTGAGCGCGATGATAGAGGCTTGTTCTCGTTTAGGGGTAAATAAAAAGTTAAACAAAACTGCGCATAATACGCCAACTAAAATAGTCCAAAATCGATCCCATGCAACGGCAAAAATATTATCGGTGGCATGAACGCTAAGCATGCTCACCATCACCGCTGAGTAACCTGCCAAAAAAGTACCGTAGGCTACAAAGCCTTTTTGTAGCTGTCCGATACCGCTACATGTACCTAACCACCCCGCTAAACTGATCACAAATAATAATGGGCTGATTAGGTGAATTTGAATGAGAGCAATGCCAGCAACGACACCAATAACAGTACCTGCAAAACGCCACCAACTTTTTTCTAATAAGTTTTCACGCCAAGGTTGCGCGGAAGCCCATACAGTCATTGCTGCCCATTGGGGGTGAGTAAGTCCTGCATATTCAGCAATAAATAGTGCAAGAATGGATGCGCAGGCGGTGATTATTGCAAAGCGTAAACGGTCAGAATCAAATCCGAATCGCTGTATTAATGTAGTTGGCTGTGACATGGTTTTTCGCAGATGGGTGAATAAAACTGCGTATAGGGTAGTGCTTGTGGTGATAAATCGCAAACAGAGGTGGAAAGCGCCAATATTGGAAAACAGAGCTCGAGGTAAAATAAAAAGTAAAAGCCTTAAAATAGGCTTTTACTTTTTATGCAAGAGCATCATATATGGACTTTTTTAAATCAAAAAATAGTTGAAGTTAATACGGAATACCGATTACGCATATTATGCGTAAGATTCAACTGATTCTTGGATTTTATTTTCGTATTTAGTATCTTGATTGTCTTGAAATACATCACAAAATATATCACTGATATTAACATCTAATATTTTTGTTACTCTAGCTAAGCAATCAATATCAATACGATTAACACCTCGTTCATAACGGAATAGTTGTTGTTCACTGATATTGCATTCTCGTGCTAATTGAAACACAGTATAACCTTGAGACTTTCTTAATGACTTGATTTTTTGTCCGACAGCATAAGCGACAGGAAATTTTCTATTCATAAATATTCTCTATTAAATTATATTGTTGAGATAACAATCAATGTGAATTTTCAGATTTTATAAAAGTGATTTAATATAATCTGCGCATTTTAATTTTGGGCTAAATATATAGTGACCCTCAAGTGCCACTCACTGAATGATATACTATCCTTATAATTGTTTTCAATTAGTCCCAAAATGACGTCTAAAATATATACATGTTTACGATTATTAATTTTAAATATTTAACTAAAGAATTATTTTTTCATTTTCAATGGCTTAAATTTAAATTCCTGCAATGTTATAACAAATGTAAATTTTAGTGTATTGTTTTTGATCAATATAATTTGTTGTTAATTTTGATTAATTCAATATATAAACCCAAAAAAACAGAAAATAAAACATTAACAATACAGGATTTCTATATTTAATCTCTGTGATTTAGCTTAATTGTTTTTGGTTTTTGATTTATTTCATAAAGACATCAATCTAGGAAGATCGTTATTTGATCAATTTTTTTATGATTTTATGAAATATGTATATTCATGGCATCTTAATAAAGATCAAAATATTTTGATTTCTATTTTCTTTTTTTTGTTTCTAACGTGATAGTTATTTTAGTATCAAAGATTTGGTGAGCAAGTGGGAGGTTTGTATGATGATTAAAATTAAAACTTTGCATTAATCATTTTAAGTCAAATAGTACTAAATTGTCTGCCACTTTAGTAGTAAAGGATTTCCGATTTTAATCTTTGCAGTATAAATATTCGTTATACGGCTATCAATAAAGTAATAAATTTCAGATTATGATTTTCGCATATTTTAAAAACCTCCAAGATCTTACGTGTATTTACTTAGTGATTGTAATTTGTTGAAAGAGGTAAAGCGGGAGGGTAATAAAAAAACAGGGTGCAAAGCACCCTGTGGAATAAGTTAATAACCACTCCAATAGAATGGGGTTTTGAGTTCAGACTGTAGACCTGCAAATTCTAATATTGTGGTGAGCTTTCCGCTACCATTATGATTCATATAACATTCATCTTTTATTGGCTGATTGCTAATCTGTGAGTAACTGTACTCGTATGTATCTAGACCATTAGTGGGTTTTGTCAGCGTTGGATACGTTATTCTATTTGAGCCAAATGATTCGTTCCCGCTATATTCAGACTTCAATATCTGATGGCTCACCTGAATATTCTCTAATAGCTGTTTTCCTGATAACCCAATCTGTACTTTAGGAAATATAATCGCTTTACGATGGTTGTTGAACCAAGAAATGCTAGTAATTGGGTTACAACGATTAGCGTTATCGACTACGTCGTCTCCAACAATGTAAGCGAAAGTCCTATAGCTAATAGATAAGTTTCCGATATCTTTGGGTTCAGTTATAACAATAGGAACATCAACAGCTTGGATTCGGTTTTCAATTTTATGTTGGGACTTACCTATTGCAATAATTTCAACTTTAACTTTTTGGTTCGTTTTCAAGTAGCTTTGCTTTGGCTCATAGGTATTTGAACGCGGACCGCTAGTCACTGATGATGTGGCGCTATCTGTCCCACCATCTGGTTTTGTTATAACGATTTTGACATCGGAAGGCATATCAAAATCACTTGTTCCTGCGACAGACCAGTTAACTGTTAGGTTATCGTCGGTATAAACAGGGGACCAATAAGCCGAATTAGTTTCTTGATTGCCATTATTGCCATAAGAGATTGAATTTATAGTAATTGCAGGCTTCGTGTACACCTTGACCTTATAATCACCGCTACTTTGCTCAAAGTAATCATTGGCTTTTACTGTCATGGTTAAATTGGCTTCGCCTTTGCCTAGGCTTTGAATCGAGCCATTTTTGGCAATACTAACGACATTATTGGCTCCTGAATTCCATTCAATATCTGCTTTAGGTGGGATAGCTACACTGGTTTGTTGTAGGTTAAAAAGATTACGCTGATCCGTGATTTCTTGTTCTTTCTGGTTAAAATTCACATTAAAACGTGCTTTTGCGAGGTTATAGGTAATATCTTGGCTTTCAGAAACAAACTGATCTGTCTCTTTGGAACGCACGGTCAGTTTTGCTACTCCAGGCTTGACCTGAGTAATTGCACCAGAAACAGAATCTATTTGAGCGATATTGGTATTTTGGCTGACATATTCGAGAGGAATGGTAGTGACATCCGTATTACCGAATGAGGTTTGAATATTGTGAGCTTGGTTATCTGACCAAATTGTGGAAATAGTGTCTGCACTGGTTAATGTCAAGTTTGGTTTGGCTTTTTCAACATCCACCTCATAGCTAGCCGCTGCGGATTTATATATACCATTTCCATCGATACGCGCCCAAATTTTGGTGCGTCCCGCTTTTTTCAGTTTAACTTTCCCTTGCTGGTCAACGGTAGCAATACTGGTGTTATCACTGGACCAAACAGGTTGAGCACCGTTTGGCAACCCTTTAACAACCTGACCATTATTTACGGCGGAAGAGTAAGTCAGACGCTGTTGCATGTTGTCAAAACGTAGTGTTGGGTTAATGGCATCGACTTTGATTTCAATCGGGTTAGCAATGGTTTGATTGCCCACTTTTGCCGTGACTTTAGCGGTGCCTTGCTTCGTCGCAGTGGCTGTTGCACTGTAGCTGCCATCTTGGTGATTGGTGACTGGACTGATAGTAAAATCCTGAGCAGGGACATTACTTGTAATATCAACCGTTTCATTCAGTAAGGCGTTGCCAAAATCATCTTGCAATTTAACCGTGAACAAGGTGCTTTCAAGCCCATCTGGACCAATATCAGTTTTAGTGGTCGTAAAGGTAGAGTTAGTGATGTTTACAGTACCGGCAAGGACGTTAACCACACTGGCTTTTTTATCTTCGCTTGCGGAAAGTGCTGCTGTCATCACTAATGCACCTACGGTATGGCTGGTGACCGAAATTTTAGTGTTACCGTTAATATCCGTTATTGATGAGTGTGGGAAAGGTTCTGCTTTACCCTGTAAGTGCCATGAAACATTCACCTGCGGCACTGGGTTATTGAACTTATCCACAATTTTGGCGGTATAAACTACGCCTTGGGCATTACCCGCCTGAATGTTATTGGTGCTGGTATCTAAGCTAGTGATTACACTGGTGGCTTTGTCACTAGTCACATTCAACGTTAAGGTTTGCGATAATGCACTGCCGTTGAGATTGGCTGATAATATGGCAGCGCCTGTTTTATCACTGCTCACAACGGCGTGATACACCCCTGCCGATGGCATCGTTACTGGAGCAATTCTTACCTCATTGTTATTACTACTGATTTGAATAGCAGATATTTGATTGGTTAATAAATTACCAAACTGATCCTTTAATATCAGTTCAACCGTCGCAGGTTGACCCGCCACAATTGTGGTAGGGGTTATATTGAATACTGTTTTACTGGTATCAATCGTACCTTGTGTAAAGGAGATAGTTGGGGCGGTTTTAGTATTTTGCGATGTTAAGTTAACGGTAATATTTGCATAACCCACATCACTACGTTGAACGGTAACTTCGCTGCGTCCATTAGCATCGGTGGTTGTCTGGTTATCCGAAAGCTGGCTGCCATCGTTAGCCGTCCAGAATACGGGAATACCTGCGCCGAGCTGATTGCCGTTAGCATCTTCAAACTGGGCGCTGATAGTGACTTGATTACCGACGGTTTCAGTTGTTTTTGAAACCTTGATATCACCACGTACCTGTGCGCTTTGTGCGTCAGCAATCACAGTCAGAGGGGCTTTCTGGTTCAGAGTCACACCATCAACCAGGACGGTAATGTCTGTATTACCTGCTTTGGTACTGTGTAACTTCGCACGATAGGTTCCTACAGGTGTTACCTCTGTGAAAGTCGGTGAGTTTGCTAAGCCCAAATCAGTTGAGTAATCTAGCGTGATTTTATTCGCCAAGTTACCCAGTCGGTTACCAATATCATCTTTCAGCGTAACGGTAATTTCAGTTTCACCTGTTGCTGCTGTTAATGATGGCGTGCTCAGAGCAACAGTGGAGGCGCTGCTAGAAACGTTCCCCGCTAAGAACTCGATATTTTGAACGGTTTGCTTAGTATTTTGACCTAAAATGGCGGTTACGCTGCCTTTTCCAGCTTGTGTGCTAGTTAAAGTAATTTGGGCAATACCGTTATTATCTGTATGGCTAACGGGTTGTGATAGCTCACCAACATCACTACGCCAACCAATCGCAATACCCGCAGGTGCCAGATTATTGGTGGCATCTGTAATGGTTGCTTGTACGGTAATGCGGCTGATGCCATCAGCAGGAACCGTAGCCTGACTGGTGATGTTCATATCCTTGATGAGCGCAGTGGCGCTGTCCGCGATTAAACCGAGGCTTTTTTGTTTAGAAACAGCACCATTTTTAGCAGTAATATCAATGGTATCTGCAAGATTACCACTCACTTTAACTTGGTATTCACCTGTGTTAGCAAGCTCTTTTGAGTCCGTGAATGTAATGGCATTGTTGTTACTATCCCAATCAATTCTTTGCCCTGTAACTGGGTTATTCCATTGGTCACGTAAGGTCAACGTTGCTGTTGCTTGTTCACGGTTATTCGCCACAATAGTTTGTGGTTTAATTTCAAAGAAACTATTTAGTGAGTTTGCATCGCCTGCAATAAATTGAATTTTTTCCTGTGCTTCACGGCGGTTAAGCAGTTGTGCAGTGACCGTCGTTTCTCCTGCGATATAGCCCGATAGTTCAACGGTCACTTGCCCTCGATTATCAGTACGGGTTGTATTTACACTTAGCGTGTTGTTATCACTGAGCCAAGTTACTGGTGTTTCAACTAATGGGTTGTTCAGGTTATCGACGACGGTTGCTGTCAGTAATACTTTTTGGGCTTGTGGCCGAATTTGCACTTGGTTAGCTGATGATGCAATCGTCACTGTCGCGGTCGTATTATCAGCGACCGCTTTTACGGTGCTCGAAATCGGTTGTTGGTTACCGTTCGCTAATACTGCTGCAACCATAATATTGTTGGCAGCTTGGGAGGTAGACAGCGTGGCGCGAACCAATCCATGGCTATCTGTTTTAGAGAACGGTGTGATTACGGTGAGTTGGGCACCATTGTTCGTCTGTAATTGAACATCTACACCTTCAACAGGGTTGCCGTAGTTATCTTCCACGAAGACATAAACATCGGTTTTATCCACGCCATTAGCCACAATAGTTGATTTCTTGACGTTTAACGATGTGATTTGAGCTTGGGCTTTATCGGCAACAAAATGAATTTCTTTGGCCATTTTCCCATCGCCATTTGTTGATGCTGTCACGATCACCATTTCAGCTTTTGTGCTGGTAATGGTAGTGGTCGTTTCCCCTTGGGCATTGGTTTTGGTTTTTGCTTGGCTAAATTTCACTTCTGATGCACTTAAGTTAGATAGCCAGTCGGTATCAACATTAGAAATAGGGTTGTTATTCGCATCCACAATTTTTGCTGTATAAGTGACGGTCATTTTGCCATCAGCGAGATACTGATTTTTAACTTCTGGTATGACTGAACTGACTTTCGCCGTCTGTATATTTGCCGTAAATACAACGGTTTTATCAAACGATTTTCCACCGACAGTCACCGTAATTTTTGCATCTCCTGCTTGCTTGCTGGTGATGGTGGTTTTTGCCACACCTTGGTTATCTGTCATCACCTTTTGGTCAGCCAGAGAACCGTTATTGGTTGCAAATTGAACTTCAACATTTGGAACGACGTTGCCATTAGCATCCGTCACGGTGATCGCAATTGGATTGCCTGTTACACCATTCGCAACGGATGTCATTGAGCCAACAATGATATCTGTAGGTTTAATTGTTGCAGTGGTTGAATCCGGTAAAAACGTAAGGCTAATGTCTTGTGATGTTGCGTTAGGTGTTGCCGCCGTGATCAGGACATCACCTGAAACGGTACTGGTGACTTGAGTCGTAGCAAAACCATTGGCATCAGTGATACTGCTGATTTCAGAGAAGCTAACCTCATTGCCGTTCTTATTTGATGTCCAATTAACCACGGTATTTGGCAGCGGGTTATTATTGGCATCTACAATCTGTGTTTTGACTTCAAATGGCTTATTACCATTGGCAATTTGAGGAACGGTATTGGTTGTCGGTTTCACAACCTGTGGAGTGTTTTTATCTCCAACAAATGAGATAGTCTGTTTAACATCTTTGCCATCTACGGTAATCGTCACGGTAGCATCTCCAGCTTTATCGCTGGAAATAGCGGTTTGTGCGACTCCTTGGCTGTTAGTGGTCACTTTGCTATCAGCTAATGTTCCTTTATCTGTAGCGAATGCGACCTCAACATTTGGAACTGGGTTGCCTTTTGCATCCGTCACAGTAATAGAAATGGTATTTGCCGAGTTGCTGTTCGCGACAGTGCTTGTCTGGGATACATGAATATCATTCGATTGCACCGCAGCTGTTGTGGTATCAGGTAAGAAATCCACTTTTACTTCTTGTGGTGTAGCATTCGGTGCTGTGGCGGTAATGATGATGTCCCCGGTCACGGTACTGGTAATCGTGGTGGTTGCTAGACCATTAGCATCGGTTGTGGTGGTTTGTTGCGTAAACTGAACATCATTGGCGTTTTTATTTGAACTCCAGGTCACGACCGTATTTGGCAGCGGGTTATTATGGGCATCGACTAATTTCGTGGTGATTTCAATCGGTTTTTTACCATCGGCGATTTGCGTTATCTGGCTGACGGTTGGCTTTGCGATTTGTGGTGTTGATTTATCTCCCACAAATTGAACTTTATGTTGGATGTCTTTGCCATCCACAGTAATCGTCACATTCGCTTCACCCGCTTGCGTACTGGTTATTGCGGTTTGTGCAACTCCATTAGCATCCGTTTTTACGAGAGTATTGGCGAGAGTTCCTTTATCCGTTGCGAATTGTACATCGACATTTGGTAATGGGTTGCCAAATTGGTCGGTAATGGTGATAGATACCAGATTGGGTTTTTTCCCGTCAGCAATCGAACCATTTTGAGTAATGTTAATATTTTGCGGTTTCAGCACTGAAGTGGTGGCATCCGGTATAAATGTTAGCGTGACGTCTTGTGGAGAGCCATTTGTTGGTGTTGCCGTGATCGTGACTTCACCAGCTAGTGTGCTGGCGATTAGAGTGGTGGCATAGCCGTTGTTATCCGTTGTGCTGCTCACAGGGGTGAATATCACTTTTTGCGGATCTTTGTTGGAGCTCCAAGTCACCACACTATTAATGATAGGGTTACCATTCGCATCTTTAAGCTGTGTTTTAACTTCAATAGGTGAATTTCCGTTAGCTAACTGGGGCGTTTGCGTATTGGGCGTGGGCTTTGTAGCTTGAATTGTTGCCGTATCTGCAACAACGGTCACTTTAATTTCAGGGAAGACAGCATTACGGGCTTTGGGAACCAGTATAAAGCTTTCAGGCTTAGTGCCTGCGGTTAACGTCGCTTCATATTGTCCAGCTGCTAAGCGGGTAAATGGGCTTATGGCGGTGTACTTGGCTGGTGGAGCTGCTTTTAGCCCTTTAGCTGGCATCGCTCTCTTCACTTTTCGAGTTGTTGCTCGCTCAAGCGTAATTTCTTTAGCTGCGAGATCAATGACATTTCCAGCTTTATCTTTAATGGATAACGACAATTTTTGGCTGCTTTTACCGTTAGCGATTAAATCAATTCTGCTGGATGAAACGACACTTTTTAGGGTGTGAATAGCTGGTTGAGTAACAGAAACTCGGACAATAGCTTTGGAAGAGGTATTTCCTTTCTTGTCGATGGCAATGGCAGTAATGGCGTAATTGTTCGCATTTTTGATATTTTTATAAGAAGGCAACACAAGGCTGTATTGACCATTTTCATTGAGTATGTGTCCGCCTGCGGCAACCAGTGCTTGAGCATCCCATTTTATGTGACTTAACCCATATTTGCTGGTCACTGTGAAATGTAAAGGGATCTTTTCCCCTGCGTAGCCCGTGATAGAGTCCGTTATGTTTAGGTGGATGACGTCATTTTTTTTATAATCCAGAACGATATGGTTGTTACGACTGACGAAATCATAGCGATTGCCCATCAATGAACGAAATGCATTGACGGATTCCGGATCCAAATGTTGCTTCAAGCTTTTGCCAAATTGGTAGTTGAGTTGTAAACCAATTCGCGAATCTTTCTTGCTGGCTTTTCCTTGGCGATGTTCCGCATTGAATGTGATTAATGGAACCGGAGTATAGTTAAGACCGATATTGATGGAATACGGATCACGTTGTAAATTTTTGGTGCCGAATAGCGCAACATCATCACCATAATATTGTTCGTAAGTGAGCTTTCCACCAATATGTGGATAGGTAGGTAACCAACCCTCTGCGCGGAGATCCCATCCATTAGATGGTCTAGCTGAATGATCGGTTAATTCTCGGGCATTGCGCCAGCTGCTAAGACGATGGTAGCTGTTACCTGACAATTTTAAGAAGTCACGACGATATTCAACACCTAATCCTAAACGAGAATGACCACGTGAAATATCGTAGTCAAAGAAGGTATTTCCGCCAACCATTTGATTTTCACCATACCAACGTGCCCCAAAGCCGAGGTTGGTTTCAATGCGCTGTTCTTGACGATGAAAACTACCTTGAGTAAAGAATAAACTTTCTTCGTTTTCATAAATTGGCAGCAGCAAATCAATTTGTGAATTTTTTAATGAAAATTTCTTATCCGCAACCAGCTTTATTTGTGAGCTACCAAAATGATTAAACCAATCTTGTAGATAGCTGCTTGCTGTGGTTGTGATTATCTCTTGGGTAAATGCTTTGGTTTTGTGATGATTAGGCTGCTTTGTAAAAAATTGGCCCGCTTTGGAAACAAACTGCGCCAGTTTAATTTCTTCTTCACTCGATGCTTCTGGTGGAATATAAACAGGTTTTTCGTTTTCCCATTCTAAAGTTGGTAACGGCGACATAGGAATATCTAGCTCATCGCCGGCTTTTAGGGTCTCGAAACTTTGAGAAAATGTTCTAAATTGATTAAGCTTACGTAATTGCTCCAAACTTATATTATATTTTTTGGCAATACTCTGAGTTGTTTCTCCCGCTTGTAGTGTATATGGCTGAGTTTCTCTTAAAGTAAGCGTATTTTTTTTGGGTAATAAAAACGTGCGTTGTTGATGGTTTTGCTCTGTAAATGCATTGGCTGCGACAGGTGCAAAAACTGATACTAAAGGAAAACTAATCTGCGTTGCAATATTTATCCACGCAATAAATGTAACATGATAAGGAATAAAATCCTTAGACTTGCGATTCATTAAGGAACTCCGAGAATATAGGGTTAATTAAATATCGTTGATGAGTATTTTAAAAATCCCTGATTTATAACAGTCCTTAAGATTTTCACAGTCATTAAAATAAGCTGCCAATACTCAACATCATTCGATTTATATTTGAATGAAGTATATTTACTTTTTTAAGATCTATTTTTTGAATAATTTGGAATTTTTCTTCAAAGAAAAGTAATTCCAATGAATTCTAGTGATGACTAATTCTTTGTTGTGTCGATTTATGCATTTAGCAATTTTTCATTAGGCATTAAAGTATTTAAGTGCTGCAGTTACTGATATTCTCTAACCTAATAAATCAAATAGAATTTACTTTTAAAGAAAATCTTTCAGATTTAGATTGATTTAATGGAGTAATTTGATTACTCATCATCAGTAATTCACCCTTTTTTTCAACTCTCACGCTTAATCCAAAATAGTGACCTTGGGTTAATAACGGTTCCGGTAAATTAATGGAAAAATTAACCGTTCTCGCTGATTTTCTGGTTGTCATAGTATAATCATAATGACTTTTTTCAGAGTAACTGTTTCCGTTTATTGGGGTGACCGAAACGGTAATTAGCGCATCACTAGGAATATCGATAGATTGGCTGTAAACATCACCTTGAATATTAAATGTATTTCGATTTTGATTTATTGGGTTATTACAAGCAAATAGAAATAAACAACACGCTAAAATAAAAATTGAATGTAAAATAAATTTTGATATAGCAATTCTTGGCATGATTTTTCTTCTTTTATATGAATAATTTATTGATATGAGCGATTAAATACTTTCTGAAAAAAACAGCGAACATACGCATACATGTTTTTTCGCTCATTAACTCTTGATAAAATTGGCATTTCTGATTTTTCGCCAGTATACAAGATACCAATTCTGGGCAGTGTCATGATAAGATTTTCATCTAACTCAACTTTCTTAAATGATTGTCGTAATTGTCTGACTAACTTGTAGTAACTGCTTTCAGTCACGATAGTTCCGCGCTTTTCCCAAATTTCATGCATCACCTCTCGCTTGCTATTCGTTTTTAATAACAACAGTTTTAAGAGGCAGGATTCATTTTCAGATAAATTCACGGTTCTTTTTCCGCGAGATAGCGTTCTCTTCAGAGGGTCATAAACGACTTGACCACATAAAAGCATCATTGGCTCTATTTTATTGTATTCCATGTTATTCATAATATTTCCCACAGATATAGTTCAATATAAAATTAATTATCGACATCGTAATCATCAGTAAAATTATGTTGAATATAAAAAAACAGTAGGGTAATGAGTTAATGAAAAATTAAGGCGTTTTTTTAAATTCGAACAATGTGTTTTGGTGATGTAAATTTAAACTACTATCTGTGAGTGTATATATCAATTTCAAATTTATTTTTTTTATGTTTTTTAAAAAGGAGGGAGTTAAAAAGCTTAGGTTATAAAAAATGTACTCTAAGCTTATAAATATTCGTCGGTGAGACGCTAAGTAATGAACTAATCTAATAGTACAAGGTTATCTAATCATTATGGTTATATGATTGATGAATCTTCATCTTCATCGCCATCAAGATTGAAGCTAGTCATGTTTTTATTCAATTGTTCAGTAAATGGAGTATTCATTAAACTTATCGACATATAACGTTGAATAGCTTTAGTGAAATATTTATATAAAGCAGGGTCAGATTCAGATGAAGACTTTAATGTTTGAACGATTTGAGTAATGAATGATTCTTTATCATTACGGTTCAAATTCACCATGGTTTTAAACACCAATGCGAATCGTGTTTTATCACTATCTTGGTGTTTAAATTCACTAATAAAACTTTGTATTTTAGTGTTTTTATCCTCAGAAATGTGGGGGATATTTTTTTCCTGATAGTTCTGTATCTCTTTCATGTTGATATGGGAATTCCAAAGGGTACTCATTTTAGTGTGTAGGTCGGATAGACTCGATGGCGTATTGCCATGAGTACGCGAAGCTGACAAAGTATTCAGCAAATTAGAGTCAATTTTCATATTTTCCCCTCCTTGTTTCTTCTTGTTGGAGTGCACGTTCTTGTTGGATTAGCCGTTTTTGTTGAATTAATAGTGCATAAGCTTGTTTGTGTTGTTGCAAAATTAAACAACGGGTCGAAATCGGAAAAATATGCGGTAATATTTTTTCTGCCGCCAGTTTCGGCGAGAATTGTGTAATTTCGTTATTCACTTCTAACGTGATTGAATTATCGGG
This sequence comes from Providencia sp. wls1922, assembly GCF_009706505.1. Taxonomy (NCBI): domain Bacteria; kingdom Pseudomonadati; phylum Pseudomonadota; class Gammaproteobacteria; order Enterobacterales; family Morganellaceae; genus Providencia; species Providencia sp. wls1922. Next base: position 93,288 of record NZ_WLUG01000108.1, read on the forward strand.
GCTAGTACATATTTTGGTGCCGTTAGCTCTAGTGCTTATCTTGGTTTGCAAGGATGCCGGTATGTGTAATTGAACCTGGCGAGCTTCGGATTGTAATTGAGCAAAGTGTTCTACCACAATTTCTTGTAGACGCGCGTCAGTAAACAAACCGATGAGTAATTGAGTTAATTGGCTTTCTGTTTGGCTCACCTGATTTTGGTATTGGGCTTCACTGTCATTGAGGGCACCAATAAAATCATTCAAAAGCTGTGTTAATCCATCTTGGTAGCCTTGTTGATAGGCAATAGTATGAATATTTTTCTCAGACTGTTGAGCTTGTTGAATATGTGCTTTGGCTTTTTGATGTGCCTGTTTAACAACCGACTGGGCATATCTATTGGTGTCTAAAACCGGATACTTAATCAGCACATTTTCAATTAAAGTCTGCTGGATATTAGGTTGTGTGTTCTCTGACATAGCGGCAAGTTTCTTCAATAATATTCCAAGGTAGCAGAGTGGAAGCCGTGTGAGGGATCATCTGCTGTGTGCGGTGGCTAAACATATATTTTGCGCGGGTAGCATAGCCGTGACTAAAGGTGTTTAAACACATCAAAAGCTGCTCAGCGCCTAATGCAAGTAAATGCTGAGGCGTATCGATGGTCTGTGTTATGTCTTGCCATGAAGGGTGGCTAAATTTCTGATGCAATTGTCTATATTGAGATAGCTCTCCCCACCAAGGCAGAGGGCCTGGGTACTGAATAACCCCCAAACCCCACGCCACAGAAGGTAATAATGACCAATTTTCGGCAAGTATCTCGGGTAATATCAACGTTTTTTCATCGGGTAAATCTAATTGATATTGCTCAATAAGCTGCAAGTTTTGCAGCTGTTGTAGCGGAACGGGTAGCTGATGATAATGCTCATCAACGAACTCCGAGTGAAAATAATCCCCCGGTGCTAAAAAAATATTTTTTTGGTCAATCAGCAGCTTACTCAATTGGGGCATGATTTGATTTCTCCACCTCTTCTTCATTTTCATCGCTTTGTTTATTGTTGCGATGGTATAGATACAATCCAAATGCAATTAGCATACCGATTAATGCAGTGATTAAAGCAGAGGCAATCACTGGATTAAATGCTGGGGTTGGACCATTTTGGGTTTGATACAGCAGCGGAGGGCGGTTGACTATCACAACAGAAACATTGTCATAGGTGGTTTCGGCAAAGCTATTATTGAGGAATAACTTAATCTTATTCATCATCACTTTTGGGTCTTCATTACCTGAGTAAGTCACGAGACTGGAAACTTTTTGCGCCTGTTTTACGGGACCATTACCTGAGATAGGGTAGCTCACATGGACTCTCGCATTGACCACATTAGGAATGGTTAGTAGAGATTGCTCAAGCCGTTGTTCAATCAAAGATAATAATCGTGTTCGTTCAGCTTGCGGTGAGGCAACCAACGAATCTCCAGGAAAGGCATCAATAATTTCCACTGGATTTTTGGATGGCAGGTTGTATTGACGTAAAAGATCCACCGCAATAACAAAATCGTCAGGTGCTACGCGAATCGAGTCTCCATTTTTAGAATCCTGTTTACGCTTAGCATCAACCCCGTGCTCTTGCAAAATCGCAAGCACTTCGTTGCTTTGGCGCTGGCTTAAATTGCTCAGTAATAGCTGGTTATCACAGCCGAGCAGTAAGCTAATAAACCCGATTAATAGGAATTTCTTTAATATATTCATGGTCTATTGTGCTTTTAATACCGTATCGATGGCAGAAACACTTTTATGTGTGAGTGTGCTGACCATATTCAAGGCGAGGCTGTAATTACCGACTTGGTTTTGTAATTCCAATAATTTAGCGGGGTCGCTTGGGTCAACGGTATTCATTTTCTCCAGAAGATCCGCTTTTTCTTGGCTCACAGAGGTCGTGTACTCAGCAAATAACTGTTTCACTTTATCTTCCAATGGGATAGCCGCTGGAGTAACAGGTGCCATTTCAGCGATATTTGATAATACTGAAACAGGATTAATAGGTAACATAAGTATCTCCTATAAAAATAGAGCATCAGGATCAGTGATGCTCTGATGTAAATTAAACGTTGCGGGCTTACACGTTACGAATAATGGCTTGCGCCGCATCTTTAAAGGACTTCATTATGTTGCTTTGTAATTGACGTGCCATATTATAGTTACCGCTTAATGCTGTGATTTTACCCAGAGTCAGCGGGTTATCGACTTCCAGATTTGGGTTGTCGATCATAGACTTTAATTCATCAGCGATAGTTTTTGTTCTTTCGCTAATACCTGCGGAGCTGCGATACATCATGCCCCATTTATTATCTGTTGCTATGGTAGATGCTTGTTCTAATGCAGATGCATCCCAATTACCATTTGCATTACTAATGCCTGGAGTTGCCATATTTATTACCTCATTAATTAGGTTGATTTGAGTTAAATAACCAATGATTATTACCTAACAACGTAATACCATTAGAATTGGTGATAAACGATTTTCCAGCCAGTTCATTATTGGCAAGGGAGACGGAAAATTGAATTTGCTTGGTTCCCCACTTTTGACTAAATGAATTGGTGAAGCTAATTAAAGAGAGAGTCTGTTTATCATTTAAACTATCTCTTATAACAAAGATAATGTAGTTACCTTTGGTTATTCTTTGCCATTTCACATTACTTTCAGTCAATCCTAACTCTGCTCTCTTGATGAGTTCATCAAGAGGAATCTGTACAAGTTGGCTTTGGTTATAACAACTGAAGTAACTAGATAAAATGCGATTAATATTTTTATCATCATTATTCGGTAGTGGGTTTTTCACGACTCGAATGACGGGTTGACAAGGGTTGCTAATGTCAACCTTTAATAAATTGGGTACAGTATCTATTAACTTATCTTCAATTTCTTTTTCAAGAAGGTTTATTTTTTTGATGGTATATTTTTCTTGATAATCTGATTTTAGTAAAACTTGACGGCTCCAGTCTTCATCTCTTTGCGATTTGACGAGAATAAGTATTTCGCCATTTTTATTCTGCGTATAGATAATAGGGTAATAGCTTCCTTTTAATATATTATCTATATTTTTAATCTGTTTTGCAGCGTTATTTTTTGGATTAATTTGGAATTCAACGAATAATATAAAAATAACGACAAATGTTAATAATAAAACAAAAAGCCATTTCTTATTAAACTTTGGTTTCTGTTTTATGGCAGTGGATCTATTTTCTGTAAGCGATAGTGATTTAGATGACAATGGTTTTTGGTCTTTTTCGGGGTAATTCCATTCAGTATTCAATAGCTTAATTACGATTGGAAAGGTGTCAATGAGCAAGATTTCTTGTAGTGTGACAGTGAGGTGACGACTTTTTCCATCTTGTTTAAGATTAATTGCAAAATTATTACTATGTTCGTCATGAGAAACAATAGAAAACTCGCACTGGGTATGTTCGCTAGGAATATAATAGGTTGTGAAACCGTTTTCATCTATTTCAGTTTTGTATTTAGTATATTGCCCAACGATAATAAGATTTTTATCGATGTTAATCATTAGCTCTTGACTATTCATCGAACCACTAATGATTTTCATTATGCAGGTGTGGTATTTTTTTTCTATCATAAGATAATCTCAATTAATAAAAAATAGCGAATCATATTGACTTCAATGCTCAGCATTTAAATATAAGAACATAATATAGTCAGCTGAATTTATCTTATTCATTCACACCCTTTATTTTTATAGTTAATTCCAAACTATTCCAGAGTATTCATTTGTTTTTTTATATTTAATCAATGAACCTATATCAAGTAAAAATCAATGGATAAGGTCTATTTATAATGTCGAATGAAGATATTGCTAAATTATTGGCGAGTAGAAATAGTTGCTTTTCTTTACAAGACGTATTGGTCTTGTCAATACCAAAAGAAACTATAACCTCAATAGAAACTGTAACCACAGTAAAAGCGAAAGCGACGCTTTGTTATAAATCTCGGTATACAAATTTAAATATTAAAGTACAAGAACCCGCTATCTTTGTTTGCGGTTTGGATGAATTAACGATTGAAGATAAAGCCTTATGGGATATCTATACAATGGAATTATCTGAACTCGTTGAAACGCTGGCTATTATTGATACTGCAATGGGGCAATCCTTTCTTGCAAAAAAAGCCACCAGAGAGAGTGATGAAAACCAACTAGGTGAATTCATTCTATTTGACGATGAAATATCAGCACCTGTTTTAATTAAAAATATCGTAATTGATTTGATCATTAAAAAGCAGCCGTTATTTGATGATTGGTGTGATGTATTAAGACGCTATGAAGCGTATGGAATGATGCGCTTTTTAATTTCAGCCGCTCAGCAAGACAAAAACGCCAATATTAATCAACTGTGTGCCCGTTACGGCATTTCCGCTTCTTATTTTAGACAACTCTACCGAGAAAACTTTAATAAAACCGCTAAACGCAAAATTATGGGCGTACGTATGGGGGCGGCCATTTTGCAATTAATTGAAAGTGAAAGTTCTATTTTAGATGTTGGGTTAGAAGCAGGTTACTGCTCCGCCTCTCACTTCACGAATGATTTGAAAAAAGAATTGGGATTAACCCCATCAGAAATAAGGCACCTTGGAGCAACGTTATATGAACAGTAAAAAATTAATGGCGGTTTTTATCTCGCTGTTTTTACTGAGTGTAAATATCAATACCGCGCAATCAGAAATGATGATTGCAGAGCCGGTAACACAAGAAAGAAGTGCAGACACGTTTGTCGCGAATAATATCGCGGTAGGCAAAGTGTTTGATGCTGTAGCGGAACAAATTAACAAGCCGATTATTTTAAGTAAATTGGCATCCCAGAAAAAAGTGACGGGAAATTTTAACCTCGCGAATGCCGATGAAATGTTTAAAGCCTTAACGCGTCGTATCGCGTTAGTCTGGTATGACGATGGTGCAGGCATTTATGTCTATGATAATAGTGAAATGCGTAGTCTGATTATTCCAACTCATAAAGTCAGTAGCCAGCAAGTTCTCAGCTATATTCAACGTAATGGCATCTATGATGCGCGTTTTCCTGTTCGTTCCCAAGGTGGCGACACGATGTTATTTGTGTCGGGACCGCCGCTCTATGTTGAGTTGATTAAAGGTGCCGCGTTGTATCTTGGCGAGCAACGCAAACAAGAAGAAAAAACCAGTGGTAATGTTGCGGTACTCCCGCTGAAGCATGCCTCTGTAAGCGATCGAAGTTACTCATTACGTGGCCAATCGATCACGGTTCCCGGCATGTTATCGGTGATCAGTTCCCTGTTTAAAAATGGGGGCAGTAGCGTCGAAGAAACCCTCGAAATTTTACCTGCAAAGCTCAATACCGATGGGGATGAAATTGATGCCTTGATGGATGCACCCATTGGTGGCGCTCGTCCTGAAAATCGCCAAGTCACCGTCAAACGTGGTGGCGCATCAAATAGTAGCTTTTCTCTGGTTGCCCATCCTGACAGCAACAGCCTGATTGTGAAAGGTAGCCCTGAGCAGATCCGTTACGTCCGCGATTTGGTTAAAACATTAGATAACCGCCGCCGCCAAGTGGAGCTTTCTTTGTGGATCATCGATATCACGCGTTCTGAGTTAGATAACTTAGGGGTCAATTGGGAAGTCGGTTCTTTTAACGTAGGCGGTGGCTCTGTTTCTTTCAATCGAAGCACTTTACCCGATAGCAGCAAGTTTTTAGTACAAATTGATGCGCTAAGCAAAAATGGTAATAGCCAAATTGTCTCGCGTCCGGTGCTACTGACCCAAGAAAACGTTCCTGCGCTGTTTGATAACAACACCAGTTTCTACGCCAAGCTACAAGGTGAACGTACCGCAACTCTCGAATCTGTCACTTACGGCACGATGATCAGCGTCATGCCGCGCATTTCAGCCGGCCAAAGTGTTGAAATGGAAGTCAATATCGAAGACGGTGCAGAGAACCGTGATAGCAGCGGTAAAACGTCCAGCGTTGAAGGGCTTCCGACGGTTAACCGTACCAGCATTAATACCGTGGCACGTATCGCCAAAGATAGCAGTTTATTAATCGGTGGTTATACCCGCGACCAATATATTGAAAATGAAAGCAAAATTCCTCTTCTTGGTGATATTCCTTGGGTGGGTGGCTTATTCCGCCATAGTTCGACCAATCAACAAAAAATGGTGCGCATCTTTTTAATCCAGCCGCGTTTATTGGATGAAAACGAAGTGTGGGATGGGAGACAATTTTCCGAGAAAGCCCGTATTACACAAAAAGATAGCCAACTGCATGGAACTGTACAGTTTCTCCAGCAATACATGAGGGATTCATGGCAATAACCCCGCTGAGCTATAGCAATCGCACGCTACTGAACGCACAAGATAAGAGTCGTACAGCCACGAAAAGCAGTGATGACTCCGATGAAGCTGCGCGTGGTGCGGGGGTGATTGACAGTTCCAGCGAATACGCTTCGATGGCGATGTTGGCCGCGAGCCATGTTCGTCGAGGCGGTTCGAAAAAAGGGCAAGAAGAGGAGTGGATGCGCTTTGCTGAGCGCATCTTAGAAAACAATGCGGACGAAAAAGTGCTGAAGATTGAAGGAATACTCAATCGTCAGTTGATGACACCTCAGCAGCTACGCGCCTTTTTATTGCAGTTTTTCTCTGATCCTAGCGATTTACTGATGGTGCTTGCCGCGCTTATCAACCGTAAAAAACTCAAGCAGGAGCAGATTGATCATTTACAAGAGTTAGAGCGGTTACTGCTAACGGAAGATACCAACCGTACGGCGCAGGCAGGGGCAAACATCGCGCTAATTGCCAAAGCGTTTGCCCAAACTCTGCGTGAAAGTGCTGGGAACTTACGCACCTTATACCGCGAATTTATCGGTTATGACGGTCCAGTGGTCTATTTATACGAACAGTGGGTAGAAGAAATGGAACTGATTCAACGGGAAAACATGATGCGTTATCTCGCAAGGGCCTTGGCGTGTGACTTACAAGCACTGCCGCTGGGAGACCTCAATATCAGTGAGTTTGGCAGCTTCTTTACACGAATTGGTCGTCTGCGTGAATTGCAGTCACTAGACCGCACATTTAGTCAGCAATTTCTCCAATCGGGTCTGTTTCGCCAGCAAGCGAGCTTGTCACAAAAACAGTTGTCACAAAACCTCTTGCCGCAGAGCCAATTGGAGAAGGTGCTAAGCCAATTATTTACCAGTGGGATCCGTAGCCAAGAAAGTTTCAATGACAAGCTGGTGAATTTTATTCAGGAACAATTAAGTGCCATGACCACGGATCTACGTGCTCGCTTTGTTCAGCTTCTGATTATTGCGTTTTCAATTATCCCAGTTGCCATTTTTTACTCATTGGAAGCGCGTGATGAATTACTCGACCAATTAAAAATACAGATGGATCAACTGTTGGCGCAAGAGCAGCGCTTACGTCGACAACCCTAATTTGACAGGAAATACACGATTTCATGAAAAACTTAACCGGATTTTTATTGCAGATCCGTAATCGCCCTGAGCTGATGGTGCTAGTCATCATGGTGATGGTTATTGCGATGCTGATTATTCCGTTACCTACCGTCTTGGTCGATTTATTGATTGCACTGAACATTATGATTTCGGTGCTGATCTTTATGAGCTCGTTTTATATTACGCGCGTTCTTAACTTCCAATCCTTCCCGTCTATTTTGCTGATTAGCACGCTGTTTAGATTGGCGCTCTCTATTAGTACCAGCCGACTTATTCTGCTTGAAGCAGATGCTGGCGACATTATCGATACCTTCGGTGAGTTCGTTATTCAGGACAACTTAGTGGTAGGAATGGTGGTATTCGCCATCGTGACGATCGTGCAATTTATTGTTATCACTAAAGGTTCAGAACGTATTGCTGAAGTGGCAGCTCGCTTCTCCTTGGATGCGATGCCCGGAAAACAGATGAGCATCGATGCGGATTTACGCGCCGGGGTTATCGATGAAGCGACCGTGAAAATTAAACGTGGCGAACTGGAAAAAGAGAGCCAATTATTCGGTTCTTTTGACGGTGCGATGAAGTTCATCAAAGGGGATGCCATTGCCGGTATCGTGATTATTTTCGTCAACTTAATCGGCGGAATATCCGTGGGTACGGCTCAGCAAGGCATGGATCTCTCCACGGCATTAAATACCTTCACGTTATTAACCATCGGTGATGGGTTGGTCGCACAAATTCCAGCGCTTCTTATCTCTATCAGTGCGGGCTTTATTGTGACCCGCGTGGGTGGCAATGATAAAAACTTGGGTGAAAACATTGTTTCTGAACTTTTTGACAATGATTTCACCATCCTGATCACCGCATTTATCGTGCTATTCATGGGGTTTTTACCCGGATTTCCAACCGCCATTTTCTTATTCCTTGCGGCATTGCTGATGGGGTTATTTGCCACTCGCTATTTTAAAAAGCGTAAAGCACAGCGAAAAGAGCAGCAATTGGGTGAGGAAAATCTGCAAACCGAAGCCACTGAAGGGGAAACTCAGCGCGCGAATGATGATTTCGACGATGAGTATATTCCTGAAACTTTACCCGTCATTATCTCGGTTAATCAGCAATATAAGCAGCATCTAGAAGATAATAATTTTCTATCTCGCATGAAAAAAGATGTGTTTATTCGTTATGGATATCGCATTCCAGATATTGCCATTAACTATTCGCCTATCGTGCCAGAAAACAAAATTGTGGTGCTAATAAACGAAGTAAAAGCGGGTGAATACGATGTCTATTTTCATGGTCAACGCTTACTAACAGCGAATGATGAGCTGGAATACCTTGGTATGGAACTCATCAAATATACCGATGAATATGGTTCAGTCAGCACCTGGTTTGACAACCAATACAGCGAAAACGTCGAGCAACTCGGTCTATTAGTGCGCGATGACGTAACGGAAATGATTGATTGCGTTAGTACGCTGCTTTTACGCCACATCAATGAATTCTTCGGGATCCAAGAAACTAAAAATTTACTGGATGATCTTGAAAGAAAGTACCCCGAATTACTGAAAGAATGCTATCGCCACGCCACCGTACAAAAAGTCACGGAAGTTTTTCAACGTTTATTAATGGAAAAAATTTCGGTGCGCAATATGAAGCTAATTATTGAAACCTTAGTGCAATGGGTACCCAAAGAGAAAGACAGCATGATGCTGGTAGAGCACATTCGCAGCTCAATGGCGCGTTATATCTCATCCCGTTTCTCGGTGGAAGGGCGTTTGAATGTCTTAATGGTGAATGCCGAACTGGAAGACACCATTCGCCAAGGTATCCGTCAATCATCTGGTGGCGTTTATTTGCATTTAGAACCTGAAAAAAGCAATGAGCTTATTCAGGCTGCTGAATTGGCATTAGAAAACAGTTACTTATCTGTTAGAGATGTCAATGTACTGGTACCTGTGGATATCCGCCGGTTTGTGAAAAAAATCTTAGAAGGTCGTTTCCCTGAACTTGAGGTGCTCTCATTTAATGAGGTTTCCGAAATGGTGAAGGTCAACGTTATTAAAACGATATAAGGAATACGTAAATGAAATACCGTTTTGTCGAAAAATTGAATGAATTTTTAAATGCCATGGGGCGCAGTGATTTAGTGAATCCGCAGCTTGATTGCCATTCCAATATTCAACTCGAAATGAGTGATGTACCTGCGATTAATATTGATTTGTCATCGGATGATTTAATTATTTGGTGCAGCTTAATGGAATGTAATTACAGCCGGCTCGATGCATCCCACGCTTCATTATTAAAAAGCATTTTAGAATATGTACCACGTAATTTTTATCCAGGGCAACCTGCACTCAATATTATGGAAAATAACTTGGTGCTGTCCGCGGTATTAAAGGAGACTTCATTGGATGACATGCAATTATTTGCTGATTCTTTTGAAGAATTCTTTGAACGCGTTAACGAATTGCGTCTGCAATTATCGTAATTGATGATGAAACTTTTTGACGTTTGCGCACATCCTGTGCGCATTCATGGATGCCTGATTGAAGCTCCATTGAATGGCGTATTTATTGGCGAGATCTGCTTTATTGAGCAGTCATTGGCACAGCCAAAAGTTATCGCCAAAGCGCAAGTAATAGGCTTCAAAGAAGGGCTAACTGTTTTGAGCCTCATTGGCCGTGCTCAGGGCTTCACTCGTGAAGTGGTTATTCGCCCAAGTGGCTACCCATTTGTATTCCAAATGGGGGAGCATCTTGCTGGGAATATTTTTAATGCTGCTGGGGAATTAGAAGGCGCATTAAGTCAGAAAAATAGCGAAATCACCCAGTTAAAAACCAAGCTGCAACGCATTGATAATCCTCCAGTGAGTGTGAATAAACGCCGTCCGGTGAATGAACCGATGGTCACAGGAATTCGCGCTATCGATGGATTGCTCACGTGCGGGTTAGGTCAGCGTATCGGTATTTTTGCAGCCGCGGGTAGCGGTAAAACCTCCTTAATGAACATGCTGATTAATCACGCTCACGGGGATATTCATATCGTGGCACTGATTGGTGAGCGTGGGCGAGAAGTGATTGAGTTTATTGAAGAACTCAAGCAGTCCCCCCATGCGGATAAAACCATTTTAGTGTATGCCACCTCCGACAGCCCGCCGATTGAGCGTTGTAATGCCGCCTTATTGGCGACAGCGATGGCGGAATATTTCCGCGATTTAGGAAAACAGGTTTTATTGTATGTCGATTCGATGACCCGTTATGCAAGGGCGTTGCGCGATGTGGCTCTTGCGGCAGGAGAGCTTCCTGCACGTCGTGGTTATCCTGCCTCTGTTTTCGAGCAACTTCCGTTATTACTCGAACGTCCAGGGCGCGTAAAACAGGGTTCTATTACTGCGTTTTACACCGTGTTATTAGAAAGCGAGGAAGAAGCCGATCCTATCGGAGATGAAATTCGCTCTATTTTGGATGGACACATTTATCTCAGTCATAAACTTGCGGGGCGAGGACATTACCCTGCGATTGATATTTTGCACAGTATTAGCCGTGTTTTTCAGAAGGTAACAACGCCAGAACATCGCCAATTTGCTGTCGATATTCGTGAAAATTTATCTCGCTTAGAGCAGATCAAGCTGTACCTCGAATTAGGGGAATACCAGCGAGGTGAAAGCCAAGAAAATGACCGTGCTTTAGATAAACAGCAGGATATCAATCATTTCTTACAACAAAACATGGATGAGTCAGAGGGCTTTGAGGAAATGTTAGCCCAATTACACCATTTGGCATCCTGATGATTAATCAATTATTAGCGTTGACTGAAAAGCGTCTCGAAAGAGTGCAGTTAGAGCAAAGCAAGCTGAAAATCGCCATTTTGCAGTTGCAGCAACAGCGCCAAGATATCCACCAACGGATCGCCATATTAACTCTACAAGTTGGGGTGTATGAAAAATCTGAAGAATTAACCCAAATGGATTTTTGGGAACGTCAACGGCAAAAAGCCGTGGTTTTATCAGAAATCGCCCAATGTGAATTTCAGATAGAAAACATCAACGCTGAATTATCTAAGTACCATTTATTGAAGCAGCAAATGACTGAACGGACGTTCATTTTGCGTAATAAGTGCGAGAAATTCCGAAAATATCTCAAGCAACAACGTAGGGCGCGGTGGTTAAAATTAGAGCGTCAGCAACAAAATGAAATCGAGGAGCTGTTTGTTCATGTCGACAATAAAATCACTGCCCAGTGACAATACATTTAATTCCGTAATGGAAGCTAAAAGTTCATCACTTGGTTTTAATCATCAAAAATATAACCAGCAAAAACCGGGTTTTCAAAATCAGGGCAGTCAGCAGCATTCAGTCAAAAAAGCGGCTCAGGATATTGTTCAAAAAAAACTGACTCAAGTGACCGGTAATAATAAAAAGCCTAAAAAACCAGTAGAGGAGTTGGCAGTACCCGTTCTGTTGAACTTACCGACTCAAATCCAGCATATGCACTCTGGCGTGAAAGTGGCATTTCTCTCTGCAGAATATGGCTCAGATAAAAACAACAGCGAAGCGAACCATTCACTAAGTGCACAACCTGATGACTTATTAGGGCAAGCGGTGAGTGAAGATGATATTCCTCAGATTACGTTTAACGCCAATGTTGAGGTGGTATCGATTGGTCAATTAACTAACGCGAAGACCGTTAAAACAAAAACTATAGAACAAAAAGCGGCTCGCTTTTTGTCAGATAACCCGACAAGTGTCAAGCAGACCCAATGGATGAGCATCCCATTAGCGCAGCAGACTGAAGTTGTGGATATCGCGGTATTGAAATCACCTTTGCGTGATGGTCAATCAAGTTTAGTGAGTGAAACTCACTCTGTGACTGAGCCTGTTATGCAAGCTCAGCATGATTTTGAGGGGCAGAATGCCTCTGCGAGTCACGAAAGCCGACCTGTGCCAAATGAGCGTCCTGTACCAAATGAGCGCCCGGCACCGCAACATTTTCCTGATATGAAAAGCTTCAATATTGAAAAATCAGAAGTGATTCAACCGGATGAAATGGATATTACCAAAAACATTTTAACGCAAGTGCGTGCAGAGATGGGGGAAAAGCCACTGGCGGTGACGCCTCAAATTTCTACTTTTCAAACCTCGGCTTCTCAAACTTCAACACACACACAGCAAGCCTCTTCAATGGTAAACAAAGTCGCTGAATTGATGGCAGCTTCCGAAGTTGAAAGTTTCAAAACGGTGCCTTCTCGCACACTGAGTTACACCTTTAGCCAATGGCAAAATGCACCAACGGTCTCTTTTGCTTTAGCGAGTACCAACAAAGATCAGGTGGTGGCATCAACGCAAAGCGATGAGGTTCAGCAGGCTTTGCAAGACAACCAGCATTTATGGACAGGTGAACAAAAAATGGTAATCCGACGTGAAGAGCAGGAAGGTCAACAGCGTCAACGGCAGCAACAGCATCAGCAAGATGAGGAGTCCTAATGCTAAACATTCATCGAATTAGCCACCGAGAAAAGCAGGTGAGAGAGTGGCAGCAGCGTTTTCAATGGGACTTAGACATGCATATTCCCAAAGTTGGAGAGCGCTATTTTCAAGTCACTCTACACAGTAAAAAGCAGAAAACTCAAGTGCTGGTGAATGCTGAAGAGTGGTGCCGTCACCGCTGGCCTAAGTTGGCTCATTACGCATGGAATCTTTTAGATACCAAAAGCTTATGCAAAGTTTTTACTTATGAAAATACCGGAAAGGCGTTTTTCTCCGAGCAATTCCGTTGTCATGGCGTCGAGATTATTGATGATGAACAGCTCCTACAACCAAGGTTCACGGTGAAAGAAAAGAAACTTGGCATTGTGCTGTTAGCTGAGCCTATTGAAGGGCTAATCGAGCGTAAGGCGCAAAACGGGATAGCCGAGCAGCTTAAGCTGCAAGCCGACTGGATTTTAGGTTATAGCCATATCAGTCGCAAAATTTTGCAGTCTATCGCGCTTGGCGATGTGCTGCGTATTCAGCAATTACAATTAGATATGACCGTTGCAGGGCGTGTATTGGCCCATTTTCAAAAACAACAAGAAGGCATTTTTATGATTGAGCAGTTAATGACAGCGGATGACGAACAGATAGATTCTGCGGTGGAAGAGGAGTTTGTTGATGAAACTGTTCGTCCTTTTAATTTGCACGACCTCACGGTCAAACTGACCTTTGTATTGGGTCATTCAGACATCAGTGTAGAGGAATTGGATTCACTCCAGCCGGGAGCAATCTACTCAATTGGTGAAAATAAAGAACGTGAAGTGAAGGTGTATGCCAACAAGCAACTGATCGCAGAAGGCGAGCTGACCTATATTGGTGATAGTGACGAATTAGGCTTAGAAATTAAGCGATTGGTAAGCTTAGGCGATAAAAGGTTATAAGCATGCCAACGGTTCCGAATGAAATACCTTTATTAGTCCTTATCGCCTTTTCCACACTGCTACCTTTTATTATTGCAGCGGGAACTTGCTATCTAAAAATCTCGATTGTGCTGATTATGGTGCGCAATGCGATGGGCGTACAACAAGTCCCTTCGACGATGGCACTTAATGGTATCGCCTTATTACTGTCTATTTTTGTGATGATGCCTGTGCTGCAAGATGTGAACAATTACATGCGCCACGAAAGCGTGGATTTTAGCAATGTGGAATCCATCGACAACTTCGTTGATAACGGACTAGGGCGTTATAAAGATTACTTAGTGAAATATTCCGATCCTCAATTAGTGAATTTCTTCGAGTCTATTCAGCAGGGTAAAACGGAAGCCGAGGTACAAGAAGAGCAAGCGGCGCCAACGCTATTTTCATTACTGCCAGCCTACGCATTGAGTGAAATTAAATCCGCGTTTGAAATTGGTTTTTATATCTATTTACCGTTTGTGGTTATCGACTTGGTGATCTCAAGCATTCTGTTGGCACTCGGTATGATGATGATGAGTCCCGTGACTATCTCAGTGCCAGTGAAATTGATTTTGTTTGTGGCAATTGATGGATGGTCACTGATTTCGAAAGGGCTGGTGATGCAGTATTTCGAACTCGCACAGCATTGACGTAAGGGAATAGAAAATGGATTCAATCATTTATGTCAGTAATAAAGCGATGTTGTTGATCGTCATATTGTCAGCGATTCCTGTGATTGTGGCGACGGTCGTGGGGTTGTTAGTCGGGCTTTTACAAACCGTGACCCAACTTCAGGAACAGACATTACCTTTTGGTATCAAGCTATTAGCCGTATTTGGTTCCTTGTTTATGATTTCAGGTTGGCTGGCGGATAAAGTGATGAATTACGCTATTGAAGTCATGACCACCGCTCTGCCTGCGATAGGGTTATTTGGATGAACCAGGAGATGCTCTCATTAGCGTCGTCCTTGTATTTTAATTTCCAACAAGGGCTAGTGAAGATTGCGTTTGCATGGTTGCGCATTGCCCCTGTGATGTTCTTCCTGCCTTTTTTGAGTAATAAATTACTCAATGGTGGGATCATTAAAAACTGTGTCGTTGCGTATTTGGCGTTAGGAATGTGGCCTTATCTTACCGCTCGCGAAATAAATTGGGATGAAATCAGCCTCAGTGAGGTTTTCATTTACGAAATCAGTATTGGCATTGTATTGGCGCTAATTTTAGGGCTGCCATTTATGATTGCCAATGTTATCGGCGAGTTGATAGATACCCAGCGGGGAGAAACCATTAGTAGTATTGTAGACCCTGCGAGTGGTACAGAAGCCTCTGAATTAGCAGTATTTATCAGTTATATCGTGTGTATGGTGTTTTTGGCGCAAGGGGGCATGTACCAACTCGCCAACGTATTTGCGCAAAGCTACCAATTATTGCCCTTTGCTCATGGGTTTACGTCATTCAATAGTTTACCGTTAGGGGAATGGATAAATAAGGCAGTAGTGAACGGAGTGATATTAACGGCACCGATTATTGTGACACTCTTTATTTCGGAAGTAGCGCTCGGGTTATATTCCCGTTTTTGTCCGCAATTAAACGCATTTTCATTGTCTTTGGCAATTAAGTCGATTATTGCTTTTATTGTATTTTTACTTTATTTCCAAAATGAAGTTCCAGATATTTTGGTCAATATGATTTCGATATCGCCATTAAAAACTATTTTTTATTCACCTTAATGATTATTGATACGGAATTATGAGGCTGTGCTATGGCTGAAAAAACAGAAAAGCCTACCGACAAAAAAATAAAAGACTCTGCCAAAAAAGGACAAAGTTATAAAAGTAAGGACACCATAGCAGCAATTGTTTTAGTCACTGGTGCATTTGTTATTGGCGGAATGTCCAGTTTATATGAACTGGGTGGGTTAATGAAAAAATTATTATTAAACCCACATGATATTCATATCGATAATTTACTTTGGCAATTCTCAAAAATATTTTTGAGCATAGTGGTACCTATTTTGATTGCCTGTTTTTTGTCAGGCACCATTATTTCATTATTGCAGAGTCGGTTTAGATTAGCGACCGAGGCAATCAAACTCGATTTTACAAAATTAAACCCAATTGCCGGATTTAAAAAAATATTCTCTTTAAATTCGCTTAAAGAGCTGATTAAAGCCATTTTGTACTTATTGGTCTTTAGTGTTTCCGCTGCCACTTTTTTTGTGGTGTGGCGGCACGAAATTTTCATGTTATATCGAACCACGATAAATGGCATGACTACACAGTGGGTAACTCTTTGTATTATCTTTGTATTTGTCTTTCTTGCAGTGGCGCTCATTATTGTTTTGGTGGATGCAATTGCAGAGTTTTTCTTATTTATTAAAAACCTAAAAATGGAAAAACAGGAAGTCAAAAAAGAGTACAAAGATAATGAAGGTGATCCCCACATTAAAAGCGCACGTAAAGAGCTACACCAAGAAATATTATCAGAGGAAGTGAAGTCAAATATTAAAAACTCGACATTCGTTATGGCAAACCCGACACACATTGCCATGTTAATTTACTATGACTCGAATGTCGCACCACTGCCTTTCTTAATGTTAAAAACTCGCGGGGTACAAGCGAAAGCCGTTATTAAATATGCAGAGCAACAGAATGTACCTGTAGTACGAGATATTATTTTGGCTCGTCAAATATGGCGAAATTATAAAAAGAACAGCTTTATTGATGAAAATGGATTACAGGATGTTATGCAAATAATTACTTGGCTGATCCGCGTGGAATTAGAGAAATTAGGAATAGATGTTGATGAAGCATTGGAAAAGTTAATTTCATCATAAATTTATGACGCTATGAATTAATTATTCATACATTGAATCGTTTTTTATAAGAAATGAGAAATTTGATTAATTATGATGCAACAGAGCAGTTTGCATCATATATCACGTATTAATAACGAGGTGACTATATGAACCACACAGAAACAAGCAGTACCCAAACTAACAGCACTCAAATCGAAATGGAAGCATTACTCGACGGAATTACCACGGCACTCATGGATGGGGCAACGTATAAAGATATTCATGGTATTCCACAAACCACGATGGATGGCATTTATGCCTACGCTTATGAATTTTATCAGCAAGGCAAGTTAGAAGAAGCAGAAACCTTTTTCCGCTTTTTAAGTATTTACGATTTTTATAACACTGACTATGTCATGGGGTTAGCGGCTGTTTATCAATTAACAAAACGTTATGAGAAAGCAACGGAATTATACGCACTCGCCTTTGTTTTGGCGAAAAATGATTACCGACCATTATTCCATGCAGGGCAGTGCAATTTGATGCTGAAGAAGAGCAGTGCGGCAATCCACTGTTTTGAAAGCGTAATTGAAAACAGTCTTGATGCAGATTTACAGAAAAAATCAGAAGCTTATTTGAGTGCTTTGAAGGCAAACATCGAAAAGGCAGAGTCATCAGAGTCATCGAACTCTAATACCTAGAGAAGGAAACACCATGAGTCAAGTCACCATGCCAGGCGTAAGTCACGCTTCAGGTAATGAACGAATTAATAATATTCACACCTTCTTGCAAGGGAATAATCCTTTGGAGCTAGGTGAGGCGACTGCAAAAGCGGTATTAGCCTTAGAAGAGGCATGTGGTGAACTGATGTCTTCAGAGCAAATGAAACGTCAGCGTTCAGAGCATCTTCCAAAGCTAGTAAAGCCTAAAATGTCGGCAATGAAAATGTCACCAGAAGCTCAGCAAGCTAAAGGATTCAATGCCAATGCGGTACTGATTGAAACATTCTCAACCATCCGCCAGTTATTGCATGAAGGTAATATTAGTGAGTTAAATAACCGATTGCAGTTATTAAATATTGAGTCGGCTGCATTACGCCAAAAAGGTGCGGAGTTATTGGACTCATTTGCTGGTTCCACTGACCAGCTGAAAGACACCCATGACAAAATTGCTGAAAAAAAGGCTCAGTTAAAGCCGCTGAATCTTAAATCTAATGACCTTGTTAACCAGCGCTCGAAAAATGAGTCTTTATTCACAAGTAATGAGCAAAAGCTGGCCGAGCTAAGCACCAAGTTAGCCGAAAACCAAACAGCATTAGCCCAATTAGATTCACTCCCGAAACCTTATACCGAAGAAGTGTATCAGCGAGAGGTGATGTTGGAAGCGAACATTGCGCAATTTTCGAGTGAAATTGAGCAAGTTACCCAACAGCAAAAAACGTTAGATTCAAACATTACAGCCTTCGATAGCGAGCTCAGCGTACTCAAAAATGAGATTGACCAGCTAAATTCATCATTAGATTCATTGCTGCGCGATTCCACAAAGCTAGCGGAAATTGCGGATAAAGATCGTCAAAAATTAAATCAATTTATAGAGACTGCACCACTGCAAACGAATGTTGATGGTGAAAAATGGGAAAACACCATTGCGCTGTTAACCATGCTCACCGCGCAGCTCAAAAAAGCGATGAATGAAGATTCAATCCGCAACATGAAAGAGCAAGAAGAGGTGATGATGAAAATCAATGAAGCCTCTCGTAAAGACTCTGATAAAAAAGCCAAAGAAGCTGCCGAAGCTGAACGTAAAGCGGCAGACGCTAATAAAGCGGCATCTTGCGCCAGTAAGATTTTCAGTTATGTGATGCTCGCAGTTTCTGTGATTGCTACGGTTGCTACATTTGGTGCAGCCGCGCCTTTAACGTTGGCGGTTGCTGCGATTGGTATTGCGATGTCTGTTGCGGATATTGTCTTGGAAGAAACGGGACAAGGGAGCTTGATGCAAATGTTGGCGACGGAAATTTCCAGTGTCGTCACGGATATGCTGATCACTTTTGGCGTGCCAGAAGAGGAAGCCAAAAAGATTGGCAGCATCGTGGGAATGGTTCTGGCCGCAGTAGCATTCTTGGCAATCTCACTACTTTCTATGTCTTCATTCGTTAAAAACATCGCAAATACCGTAACCAACGTCACCAAAATGTTGGCGAAGAACGTGGGAACTTTACTGAAAAGTGCCGTGAAAGCGATGCCGAAAAGTTTTACCAATGCACTGGGCAATATGGCAACGAAAGGCGCCAAAATGGGACAGGCCGTTGCAGATAATACGGATGAAATGGTGAAACTGACAAAATTCACCAAGCTAGCCGATAAATTCGATGATGTTCAAAGCTTTGCTAAGGCGACGGATCAATCTTCGGACTATGTTTCCCTTGGTGGGCAAATGGTGAAAGTGAGTGATACAACAAAACTTGCGAAAGCCGCTGATAAGCTTGATGACGTAAAAGATATTGGTAAAACAGTAGAAAAAGTCTCTTCTTCAGGAAAAACGCAAAGCGTCAATATGGCGCGTTTGGAAGTGGGTATGAAAGGAACCGGCGCAGGTCTTTCTGTTGCTAATGCGGCAACTTCAGGCGGGTTACGTCTAGAAGCAGCTGCTCAGATGCGTGATATGAAAGAGATGCTCGCAGGCATGATGCTCAATAATGAAAGTATCCAAATGCTGACGGAGCTCATTAATTCATTAATCAAATCTATGTCTAAAAGCCATGAGCAATTTGAGGAAATGTTCAGCGGCATGATGACCACTCTTCACCAATCAAATAACAATAAAGTCGATATGCTAAAAACGGCTCGCTTCGCTTAAATTTTGGAGAATTTTTATATGACAACTATCGCTCAATCATTAAATTTACCTGCACAGATCCAACAAAATGGCATTGGATTTTCACTGATGCCTAAAACTCAACTTTCAACAGTAAATAATGCACGCCAAGATATTCAGCTAAATGATATTTCGAGTGATTTTGCGGATAGCGCCATTGATAGACCTGCACTATCTGTACCTGCATCAATGATGACAGCAACACAAATGCAAGTGGCATTATCTGAGCTAAGCGGAGTAGAGAAAAATGCGTTATTGAATGATTTATATGGCTTTATTCGCGTCACACCAGAGCAAACGCAACAAGCAGTAGAAAAAGTCTTCGCCGCAGAAAGTAAAACACTTAATCAGGTATTGGCTAATAACCAGCAGCTGGATGAAACTGATTACAAACAAATTGCCCTTGCCATTCAAGTGATGATTGGCAGCAGTTTCTTCGATGGGTCATCGAAAAATTCGGACGTGATTGAGTTGGATAAGAAATCCACCAAGTCACTAGAAGGTGCAAAAGCTCAGCAATTTGTTGGCATCATTAGTAGCGACATCATGTTGGAACTGATTAAGCTAGTTCGTAAAGTGGTTGCAGAGCTGAATATTTCGGACCGTAGAATTAGTGCCGAATTTTTAATGCTTAACGCGAAAATGGTTGAAGCGGCAGCAGAGTCAACCATCAAAGAAGGTAAAGAGATGTTCACGGGTGCATTGACGGGGTTCTTTACTGCCTTGGCAATTAGTACAGCAGGCGCAGCTTTCCAAGCAAAATCTCTCCATCAACAGAATCAATCAATTAAAAATAACTTGGTTAAGGCGAACCAAAATGGCTCAGCAGCAGACCGCTTGAATGAGCTGAATGCAAATTCTCTGTCTTCGTCTTCAAAAAACAGTTCACTGACACTGAAAAATAAAGAGGGTGTGAGTGTGGAACTCGTTGATCAAGCAACGCCAGCACAGCAGGCACTGGCTAACCAGCGTGGTGCAGAGGCTGCACAACGTACTAATAAATTGGGGCTGTCTGAGCGCGATGAACATGAGCGTATTATGAACAAAACCCGTACAAAGATGGGGATTGCTGAGCAAGGTGGGCGCTTATCTGACAACGCAGGTCAAATGGCAACATCAGCGAATCAGGTTAATGTCAAAGCGGAAGAAGCGAATAAAATGACGCAGCAATCTGTTGCGGATGTGGCACGGAGCGTCTCTGCGGATAAAGATAAGCAAATTGATAAAAGCATGGACTTGGTTAAACAGATGAATGAGCACCTGCGCGAGATCCGTGAAGGTCAATTGCGTACCTTCCAAAGCGTGGTAAGGGGTTAAGCACGATGGAAATCATCACACAGAGACATTTAAACCCGCAATCACCAGTCAATGGATCAGCGACCAAGCATCTAGATGCTCAGGACTCTTCCCTTGTTATAGGGGAAGGGTTAGTACTAGACCCCTCTTTAGATGTCTACCAACAAGGTCTTCAATTTGCCGCACAATTGGGCTCAGAAGTGATTGAAACGCAATTTCGTGAGAGTGCTGTTTCGGGCAACCTTGATAAAGTCAAAGATCAATATCGCTCAATGATGATGGCGATGAAACATTCATCTGATCAGTTTCAACGTGCCTCTCAATTAGTTGAGGATGGTCGTAGCCATATTTCTGCAACTTTTAATTTAATTGAAGAAATTCACGGAGACTACCAGAAAAAATACGGTGAAATCGTTAAAGCATCGACGGAGTATATGCAGGATGTTAATACGGCTGTGGGCCTAATGAGTTCTTGTGTCCAGGCAGGGAAAGACGGCAAAATTAATTTTAAACCTCTCGATTTTTTACACAAATTAGAAGGTTCGGTTTCAAAATATACGGACGATAAACCCACTACTCCTAAAGATCTGGCTATGCGAGTATCTGAACCAAGTACATATTATAAATCCTGGTCTAGTAAAGACTCTCAAACAAAGCCATTTGTTACGTTTGACTACACGGAGGCAGAATTTAAATTCTGGGAAAAAAAACTCAGTGGTCAAGGATTTATTGTTAGGAAACAGGGTGAAAAAATTGAAATCTGCCCTGATTTAAAGCCTATACGTGAAATATTTAAGTCTGTTGTTGAATCATCAGCTGAGTGGGGGGGAAGTGACATCATGGCTCAGGAATTGCAGAGCCTACAAACAGCCATTGATGCCCAAAAAAATTCGGTTAATAGCAGTACTTCCCGTTTATTAGAGACTTTTCGTCAAGATAATAGTCATTTTGAAACACTAGTTCAGTTATTAATTCAATTAATTAAAGACTTAAATCAAAATAATAATAGTCTGATCAATATGTAATTTAAGTCATTTATCCTATTTAATTTTAATCATAAGTAATTATGAGGAGTTTTTATGCCTATTATTGGAAGCGCTAATTCTGAAATAAGACGTTCGTCAGATATATCATTAAATACTACATCGCTAGCGGGTAATAATCCTATCAGCTCACAAATTTCGGCTGTTAATTCGGTAGGGGATCAAAATAGTTTCCCTGGGCGTTCTATAACAAATGACCAAGTTGCGATTACCGGAGATCGTAATGAATTACACCGAGCTAATCATAATAAACAAGCTACGATTATTCATCAGATGTTAAGTGAGGCATTTCCAACAATTTCAAAGGAAATGATCTTATCGGCACTCTGTGCAGGTGCGAGTGGTAATCTGATTCAACAAGAGATTAATTATCGCCCAGAGAATAATTTAATTCTATTAACGTTATTAAAACCGGAAGAATTAAAAGCTGAAAGAGGTCTTATAGAGAGCGCCGCAAACCTAATTAAAAAACTGCATGTGATGGGTGAAAAAAACTCGCAGGCAAAACATGTACTGGGGAATGAAGAAAAAACATTCGATAAAAAAATCGAATCGGTAATCTCTGGATTGGGTCAAGATAAACTGCAAATATTAGCCCAGCGTTTTCAGCAACAGTATGTTGACCCTGCAATCAAAGAAACCCTCCTGACTTATTTCAATCAAGAGGAAATTGATAGTCGCCCGATCAACGATTTCTTAGTGAGTTCTCTGAATCATGGTTGTGAGCAACGAGCAGCGGGTGCGATTAATGAGTATCAGCAACATAAAAGCCAAGCATTTGTGGATAAAGCCTGCCAAATTCATAATCTATTTTTGGCGTTGGAGGAAAAAATTGAAACCATTCGCCCTTTAAAAGTGATTATGGATTTAGGTCAGTCCCCAGCTCAGACCCAATCTCCAACCAATGAATCACCATTAAGGGTGAGTCGTGGGGTGGGTGATGAAATTGATGCTGGTAGACCGCATTTCAGAGCCTCTCCATCAACGCCTTTAACACCGTCAACACCGTTATTGCCAAGCAGCACTAGCCATAATGAAAATATGTATAATACTTATACTACGTATAATACGACAAATAATAACTATGCCTTTCCTCATGAAACGACGAGCATCAATTCTGTTCCATCCAATGATGAAGGAAATGAAAAACCATTATTACCGACGTCATTTAAATCTGTTTTGAATATAGAATTAGCTTCACCTGTCGTTCAAACATTGGGAAGTGTGAAAACCACACTTGAAATCCCAAACATTAAGCAATACCAACCACAAGTTGCTGAAAAGTCATTTTTAGAAAGTAAGCTATTAGTAAGTGAGAAAACGGTTAAGAAAGAAACTAAGCCGGTAATTGAGCAAGAAACTCAGCCAGGCATTGAGTTAGAAACCACCGAGCAAGTTAAACAACCTCTAAAATATGTTGCGGATATTCAATGGCTATTGTCGAAAAATTCAGGTTTCCAGAATCGCTATATTCAAACGAAATCAGGCTGGAAATTGAGTAATGGATCAGAAAATGCAGCAAAACCCGTTGTCACGACAGTAGGGGGGTTAAACCGCAGCCAAGCAGATAAAGAGATTTATCAAGGGTTGCGTACAGCACCACAAACGGTACCTGCGGAGCAAATGTTTGCAGATTCTATCGCGAAAGCCGATGAGCTTTTCACGGGTACGGAGCATGGCGCTTTAAGACCAAACCAAGCGGAAGTCGAGCGGTATAACGATAACGCCAAACGTTTTCCATAAGGTAATGACATGACCACACAACAAGATATTGCGCAGCAATGGCTAGAACGCCATCTTCAGCAAATTCGTGAGTATTCAGGTATCAACAAAACCTATTCCATGGATGCAGAGCTGATTGCCGATGTGCATATCGATTCTTTAGAGCTGTTGGAATTGATTACAGCGATAGAGGAATATACTGAACAGCCATTAAAGGATGAGGTGTGGATGAAGTGGCGACGGTTACAAGATATTGTGGATTACCTCGTTAGCGCCACCATAGACAGTTAAGTTGTCTTGTCAGTTTTCATCAATAACAACTCGGTTTCGTGCTTTTGGGCAGGAAACCGAGTTTTTTATGGCTCGGATGTGGCGATTTCCAACGCTTTCTTGATGGCATCAGGAATGACGCCACCATGAGTTTTGCCCGAAAATAAGGTGAAATCACAAACCCGTTGAGGGCTGTTTATGGCTTCACACACTTCACGCGGAGAAATCCAACTTTTGCGCGTTTGATAATTCTGCTTCTGCTCATCGGTTAAACGGCTTAAATCTGGCGTCTCTTCTAACTCACCGAGAGTGATATCTAGCGGTGATGCCTTCGATGGGCGCGTTAACTTATCTAAATTCACCATTTTCCCTTCTCCCCACCACAATGATGGGCTTGCCGCGACAAAATGCTGGAAATCCGCAGGGTGGTCTTGGTATGCCATCAGGGTAAATAACCCCCCAAATGAGTGCCCAAATAAGGTTTCACGCTGGGTATCTATCGGGAACTGCTGCTCAGCCCATGGGCGAATGGTGAAGGTGAGAAACTGGTACAGAGATTCCGCACCGCCCCCGTGTTGGAATGCATCGCCAGCAACTTTCGGCGTGTAGTCGTATGTGCGTTCTTTCTTGGGAAAAGCCTCAGGGCTGGGATAGCCGATACCAATAATAATCGGTAATTTTTCAGGGGAAAATTGCTGCGCAGCCTGATTGACCGCGAGCGGGTACAGGCCGTTCCCGTCTAACATAAACAGCACGGGACGTTTTCCTGAAATATGCTGTGGAACGGCGCTGTAGATACGCAGCTCGCGCTGACCATTGCGCATGTCATGATGCTGCACCGTATATACGTCCGCCACACGCGCATCGAATTCAGGAATATTCGGGTTGGGACGCGCCCAAGTATTGCTTGCGATACACATACTTGCGATACACATCAAGAGACTCGCTATAAACCGTTTTTTTATCATTGGGATTGCCATCGAACTAAAAAGGATCAGCGGGTAATCAGCGATAAGCATCATACCCGCAATCAGGGATTAGAATGTCACGTTGACATTCGCCCAGTAACGGCGACCATCTTCAACATCCCAGTTACCGCCATTCTCAGCGTCAATCTTAGAGCCTTTCTCGTTGGCAATATTTAACACCGCAAAATTCAGCTTGGTATTTTTCAGTAGCTGATAAGTCGCGCCCACATCCATAGTGGTATAGCCTTTACGGTAACGTGGAACGGAAGAACCGTTACGCTGTGCAGCCCACACTTGCTCACCTTCGTAATGCGCACGGGTGTATAAGTTGAGGTCTGGGCTATATTGCCAATCTAACTTCGCATTGGCTAAGTGCTTCGGCGTTTTATCCAATGGGTAGCCTTTGAGGGATTCGCCACTGGTGAGTTTTTCATCATTACTTTTACGTTCTGAATCGGTGTAAGTGTAGTTCAGGCTAAGGTTCCAATCTTCGGCAAATGGAATACCTGCTGCGATTTCTACCCCTTTAATATTGGCTTCACCGACGTTGTCATAGGTGTACAGGTTTAAGCCTGTCACTGGGTCTTTATCACCGGTGTAGTAGCTGGTGAGCTTATTTTTAAAGTCAGTATTAAAGAACATCAGGCTCGCGTTGAAGCCAGATTCATGGTCATATGCGATACCAATTTCTTGGTTAAAGCTTTTTTCAGGTTTCAGGTTGTCATTACCGTAAATGATCCCTTTACCTTTTTCTGTCGAGGTTTTGTAGTTCGGGCTAATTTCACGCAGGGTTGGTGCACGGAATGCTTGCGAGACCCCACCTTTGATGGTGATTTCATCGGTTAAATGATAAATCGCATAGCCGCGTGGGTTCCAGTGGTCGCCATAGAATTCGTGGTGATCTAAACGAATGCCACCGGTTAAAATCAGGTTTTCAGTGGCAGTAAATTCATCTTCTAAGAACAGCGCGTATTGATCTGCGGTTAACGAGACATTTTCCGTGGTTTTCGCACCAGTTGCGGAGGTATCTTTCAGTTTGGCGTGTTGGTACTGAGTCCCCGCCGTTAAGATATTATCCGGCAAGAAGGCGGTGACTTTACCATCCACTACCGTGTTAGTAATTTCTGGTACGCGCGCTTCATAAGCGTAATTATACAGCCCCGTTTTTGCGTCTTTGGTTTCGGCTTTAGTCTTACGTTTGGTTTGTTCTTGATAAACACTCACTTCCGTTTGGATAACATCCCAATCGCCTTTGTAGGTCAGCGCCATATGGTTACGGTTATTGTGAGTTTCAGACTTGGTATTATCACGTTTTACACCATTGAACATGGAGTATTCCGCCAGTGATTTACCCGGTTCCGCATAGCGTTCTTGGGTGGTTCTACCCGCTTCAAATAAGAAGGTTTGATTTTCCATCGGCGTGAAGGTTAATTTCGCGGTCAGGCTTTTATTGTCCTTTTTATCATGACCATCTGGAATTTTGTCTTCTTTACGGTAATCCCCGCCACCGTACAGTTGTAAACCGAGTTTATCTTTGATCAGCGGACCAGACAGGTAGAAGTTACCGTCCATGGAATCGCCGCTTTCGCTATTTTCTTGAATAATTGCGCCCGTAGTCACGCTACCGTGCCATTCATTGGTCACTTTCTTGGTGATGATGTTAATGACGCCGCCCATGGCATCAGAGCCATGCAGGGAGGACATAGGACCACGGATCACCTCGATACGCTCGATAGCTTCAACAGGCGGCATAAAGCCCGCTTCAAAGCCGCCGCTACCATTTGGGCGAGATTCACGGCTATTTTGACGACGACCATCCACCAAGATTAAGGTGTATTCGCCGGATAACCCGCGAATATTAATATCTTGTTTATTGGCGCTTCCGACGACGCTGACACCTTCAACATCTTTGACTGCATCGGCTAAGTCGCGCACAGGTTTGTTTTGTAGCTGCTCGGCGGTAATAACGGTAACACTGGCAGGAGCATCGCGTAATTGCTGGGAATAACCCGATGCCGTAACGATCATTTTGTCTGAATTTTCTTCTGCTGTGGCGCTAAATGAAGCCAACGCTGCGCAAACACCCGCAGCGATTAAAGAGTAGTGATAGTGCGTTCTCATGTTTTTCCCTAGTAAAACTAAATGATAATGATAATCATAATGTTTGCGAATATTAACACCGATGCAGATAGAAAATAAATAATTAGCGAGCTATTTTTTGGGCAAAGTTTGATCACGGTTAACATTTTTTGCGAGGGAACTAGAGAGAGTAAAAAGCCGTACACATGGTAGAAAATGGACTAAAAAACGAGAGAATGACTTTTCTGGAGTGAAAGAAATAAATACCAATTATTATTTAACGATTCGCAATTATCTTATTTAGAATGTTTTTTATTATCTTTAAATAATTTCATCTTTTTTTGATTGCATTTGATTTTTCTAATTTAAAAACAAGATTGAAGATTGATTTAAAACAGAAAATAAAAATTAAAATGGATATTTAGTTAATATAAAACAGTTGGCTATTGCATTATCACGGTGAGTTCGTAAAGATAGGTTTATTGCTTAAATAAAGTCTATTTCCCTTGAGAGTTATTATGGAACAACCGACAAATTCAATTGAAGAACATCAAAAAACGAAACAAGAAAATAAAAGAACACTGTGGATGATCATCGCCACGGTTATTTTTGTTTTGCTGTTTGTCGCCTATGGCGTGTATTGGTTTTTGGTTCTGCGTTTTCAAGAATATACCGATGATGCCTATGTGTCGGGTTTGCAGATCCCTATCGTTGCGCAAACTACCGGAAATGTCACTCAAGTGAACTTTGAGAATACCGACTTGGTGAAAGCAGGTGATGTGCTGGTGGTATTAGATAAAACCAATGCGCAACTGGCTTATGAACAGGCCAAACATGATTTAGCGTCTACGGTGCGCAAAACTAAAGAGTTGTATATCAATGGAGATCAGTACCAAGCCCAAATCCAACAAAATCGAGTTTCGCTTGCACAAGCACAAAAAGATTATCAGCGCCGTGCCGCATTAGGTCGCAGTGGGACGATTTCAAAAGAGGACTTACAGCACTCTCAAGAAGCTGTTCAACTGGCGCAAGCGGCGCTGGATATTTCGATTCAACAATATAATGCCAACCGCGCGTTGTTGCGTAATACGGCACTGAAAAACCAGCCAGCGGTGCAACAAGCGGCTGATAGTGTGCGCAGTGCGTGGATCAATCTACAGCGGACAGAAATCAAAAGCCCGATGACGGGGTATGTTTCTCGCCGTAATGTGCAAGTGGGTTCCCAAGTTAGCCCGCAAAGCTCGTTAATGGCGATTGTGCCGGTTCAGCCTGTTTGGGTCGATGCTAACTTTAAAGAGACGCAACTTGAAAATGTGCGTATCGGTCAGCCAGTCACGATTAACAGTGACTTTTATGGTAGCAATGTAAGTTACAAAGGCACCGTAGTGGGGCTGGATATGGGGACGGGAAGTGCGTTCTCATTGCTACCTGCGCAAAATGCCACGGGGAACTGGATCAAAGTGGTGCAGCGCCTACCTGTCCGTGTGGAGTTAGACCCTGAGCAAGTGGCGAAATACCCGCTGCGCATCGGTTTATCCATGAATGTGACCATCGATATTAAAGACCAAAATGGCCCTGTGTTGTCAGAAGTTCAACGCACTACCCCTGCGTTTGAAAGTGATGTTTTGGTGCTGAAGTTAGACGATGTGGATCAGGTGATCGACACCATTATCAGCGATAACGCGGATTAGTCCCATGGCTGATATTCAACCGCTAAAAGGGGCTAAACTCGTCTGGGCGACTATCGCTCTGTCTCTGGCGACATTTATGCAGGTGTTGGACTCCACGATTGCTAACGTGGCTATCCCGACAATTGCGGGAAATCTTGGGGTGTCTGTCTCTCAGGGGACGTGGGTGATCACCTCGTTTGGGGTATCGAACGCCATCTCTATCGCGATTTCCGGTTTTCTAGCCAAACGGTTTGGGGAAATAAGAGTCTTCCTGTGGGCAACGGCACTGTTTACGCTATTTTCATTACTGTGTGGATTTTCTGATAGCCTTGGCATGCTGATTTTATTCCGTGTGCTACAAGGGGCGGTTGCTGGGCCTGTTATTCCGCTCTCGCAAAGTCTCATCATGCGGTGTTATCCGCCTAAAATGCAGAATATGGCATTGGCATTTTGGTCGATGACCATTATTTTAGCCCCTGTTTTTGGACCTATTTTTGGCGGCTATATTAGCGATAACTTCCATTGGAGCTGGATCTTCTTTATGAATATCCCTCTTGGGATCTTCGTGATCATTGTTGGCTCGATCATCCTCAAGGGAATGGAATCGACAGTGGTTAAAGTGCCATTCAATGTGATCGGTTTAGCGTTGTTATCTGTCGGTGTGGGCTGCTTGCAGGTATTGCTGGATAAAGGGAAAGAGCTCGGTTGGTTAGCGTCCAATGAGATTGTGATTCTTGCCGTGATTTCCACGATTGCGCTGGTGTTTATGGTTATTTGGGAACTGACCTCCAAAAACCCAATTGTCGAATTATCACTGTTTAAATCCCGCAATTTTACCATCGGGACGATTTCGGTCAGTTTGGCGTATATGGCGTATTTTGGGGCGATCGTACTTTTGCCGCAGCTGCTGCAAGAAGTGTACGGCTATACCGCAACATGGGCGGGGTTAGCACTCGCGCCAATCGGTCTTTTGCCAGTCTTGTTCTCAGCACCTGTCGCAAAACTCTCTGACTTTTTAGATATTCGCTGGATAGTCACCTTTAGCTTCGTGTTTTATGCCATTTGCTTCTTCTGGCGCGCCTATACTTTTGAGCCATCCATGGGGTTCGATGCCGTTGTCTGGCCGCAGTTGGTGCAGGGGATGGCGGTAGCCTGTTTCTTTATGCCGTTGACCACCTTGACGCTGTCGGGGCTGCCTCCTGAAAAATTAGCCTCAGCTTCCAGCTTGGCGAACTTTTTCCGTACGTTGGCGGGCTCAATTGGGACATCGATCACCACCACACTGTGGAGTGATAGGGAGGCAGTGCATCATAGCCAGCTCACTGAATTTATTACGGATTACAACCCAGAATCCCTCGATATGTACCAAGGAATGGCGGCGCATGGCATGACCACGGAGCAAACCTCCGGCTTTATTGCTCAGCAGATCACTAGCCAAGGGCTGATTATCGCGGCGAATGAGATTTTCTGGTTATGTGGCTGGGTGTTTATCGCGTTGATTGTGACGGTGTGGTTTGCGAAGCCGCCGTTTGGCAGCAAAGCTAATAAATCATAAATACGGCGAGTCATTGATGGAAATAAGGGCGCGTGAGTGATTGGCACGCGCTTTTTTATGGCAGGTTTTTACACAATAGTTTTTACAGAATGGTTTTTTACAGTCTGGACTTTGGAACAACATCGTCAAAGGCCAGTTTCGGGCGGTTAGGCTCTTCCTCCGTCAGCGGCGTCACTTCTTGGAACGTATTGAGGCAGCGGGTCACTAAGGTTTGGTAATCCAGTGTCCCCTTGCTTTTCCATTCAATTTCTTGCTCTGACAGGCTACGCAGTACTTTAGCGGGTGTTCCAACAATCAAACTGTTATCGGGGAATTGTGCATCCGCTTTGATAAATGCACAGGCGCCAACAATAGAATTTTCGCCCACTACCGCGCCATCCATCACCACGCTGTTCATGCCTATCAGTGCATTACGTTTAATATGGCAGCCATGCAAAATAGCCCCATGACCGATATGTCCATCTTCTTCAATGATAGTATCGAATTGCGGAAAACCGTGCATCACGCAGTTATCCTGCACATTCGCCCCATCTTTAATAATCAGTCGCCCAAAGTCCCCACGTAAACTGGCGTTAGGTCCAATATAAACACGTTTTCCAATCACGACATCGCCAATGATCACGGCGGTAGGGTGAACAAAACTTTCAGGGCTGACTACAGGGGTAATACCGTCAATTTGATAAAATGGCATAAAGGCTCCTTTAGCATAATGATTATGCGGCTGCTAGCTCCCGAAGAATACCGCCAAAACGTCGATAATAGGCGCTGGAGGGTTGTGGAAGTTCCCCAACGGTGGTTTCGCATAAGCCGGTAACGTACTGGGTGGCACCTTGGTCGATACGCTGGTAAATATTGGTGCACAAATGGCGCGCAATGTGTCCTTCCCACTGTGCAGGAAGCAGCTCATCGGGCAGCAACGGGTCTTTTAATATCACGCGGCGATAAAAATGGATCAGTAATAGGCGTAGCTGGAAGCATAATTCAGGGGAAATCGCCTGTTCTCCATGCTCTTTCAGTAATAATGCGACTGGGCGGAATAAGCTGATAAATTGATGATAATGCTCTGAAATTTCAGGGAGAGACCAGGCATCAAACACTAACTCTTTTAATTTTTTCTCGGAGCGGTTGAAGGGATAATCGGCACGGAAGTAAATGACTTGATCAGCCGCGTTTAACTCCCCCAGTAAGGCGGGAATGTCGCTTTGTGTCCGGCTTGGCGCTGCCATCAAGCCGCTATTAAATTGCCCAAACCCGAGCCAACCAAACTCTTTTTTAAGGCGAATCTTTTCATCTTTATCTGCGCTTTCCAGCAGCAATAAATCCCATGTTCCATCCCATTCAGGTTGTTCGCTGAGGTAAATCTTGCTTTCCGCTC
Organism: Providencia sp. wls1922; assembly: GCF_009706505.1. Classification (NCBI taxonomy): domain Bacteria; kingdom Pseudomonadati; phylum Pseudomonadota; class Gammaproteobacteria; order Enterobacterales; family Morganellaceae; genus Providencia; species Providencia sp. wls1922. The sequence goes on from NZ_WLUG01000108.1 coordinate 124,839, forward strand.
GACGAAAGCGATTTTGCCCACGCTCTGAAATACGGTAATAGCTACGGCGTCCTATTTTCTCGACATCCAGCCAGTTTTCTTTTTGTAGACGAAATACGGAAGTACGCACAAAGCGGTCGGAAAAACCCATAGGCTCAAGCAATTTGGTCAGGCTACCTAGCCAAACCTCGCCCCCACGGTGGTGCAGGGCATCCCCATATAGGGAGCTGATAAGCGATGTTCCGCTGATAGGTTGGCTCTCGATGGCGTAGTGTATAAATTGGCTGAGTTTGGTTTCCATTATGCTTTTATCCCTAAAATTAATGTATCAGGTACTTGGCAAATCTTAGACAAAAACCAGAAGGTTGTCTTGTTTTCATACCAAAGAGTGTGAGCATTGTGAGGAAACCTGCCGAGAGGCGTATTCATTATGAATACACCTCATTCTCGGAGATTAAATGGCAATTCGTGTATCAATCACTCGTTGGGCTTTGCCTTGTGAGCGGGGGATATCCCCACAGTTGACTATGCTTACGCGGGTGCTGATCCCCACCATGGATTTAATACGGTGTTTGAGGTTGTGGCAGATATTACAGCGTTCATCAAAGGTCAGTTGTTCAGGGTGTTTGAGCTCAACACGAACAGAGAGGTTATCCATGTTGCCTTGGCGACCGATTTCCAGCTGGTAGTGTGGAGATAACTCTTTGAATTGCATAATTTGCTCTTCAATTTGAGACGGGAAAACGTTCACGCCACGGATAATCATCATGTCATCGGAGCGCCCCGTGATTTTTCCGATACTGCGCATCTGGCGGTTTCCACCGGATTTTAGGTGAGTAAGGTCGCGGGTTCGATAGCGGATCACTGGCATGGCTTCTTTTGTAAGGGTAGTGAACACTAACTCACCATGCTCCCCATGACCGAGGGTTTTTAGGCTATTTGGGCAGATAATTTCAGGGTAAAAGTGGTCTTCCCAGATAGTTGGACCGCTTTCGTCGGAGTCTGCACACTCCATGGCAACGCCAGGTCCCATCACTTCAGATAAGCCATAAATATCTAAGGCTTTGATCCCCAAGCGAGTTTCAATTTCAGTTCTGAGGGATTCTGTCCACGGTTCTGCTCCAAAGACGCCAATTCTTAGTGAGCACTTACTAGCGTCTCCGCCCATGATTTTCTCAAGTTCGTCGATAATACTAAGGCAGTAAGATGGCGTTACCATGATGATATCGGGCTTAAAATCGACAATCAGCTGCGCTTGTTTCTCGGTTTGACCGCCGGACATGGGAATAACTGCCGCGCCAAGACGCTCAGCACCATAGTGTGCTCCGAGTCCGCCAGTAAATAGCCCGTAACCGTAAGCAACGTGGACTTTATCCCCGCGAGTGGCACCCGCAGAGCGCAGGCTACGAGCGATTAAATCTGCCCAATTATCAATATCTTGTTGGGTATAACCGACAACCGTCGGGCGCCCTGTGGTACCGGAAGAGGCGTGAATACGGATAATTTGATCCATTGGTACGGCAAAAGTATCGAATGGGTAGTTTTCACGTAAATCCTGCTTTGTGGTATAGGGAAATTTTTCGATGTCGCTAAGCTGTTTAAAATCGTCAGGGTGTACGCCTGCGGCATCGAATTTTTTGCGGTACATTGGCACATTTTCGTATGCGTGAGTGAGTGTCCACTTCATTCGTGAGAACTGCAACGCCTCGATCTCATCGCGGGAAGCAAACTCGATCGGGTCGATATTATCGTGTTGTGTCATGCTCATAATTGCCAATCCTTATTATTATTGATACTTGCCTGAACAGGTGTAGGGGAGTCAGGCAGTTTTGTTATTCAGACGCGTTCAATAATCATTGCAATACCTTGACCCACACCGATGCACATGGTGCATAACCCGTAGCGACCTTGCTTGCGGTGCAGTTCATTCATGGCGGAAATCACCAAGCGAGACCCGCTCATACCCAGCGGATGCCCTAAGGAGATAGCCCCACCATTGGGGTTAACCTGTGGGGCGTCATCTGGCAGACCTAAGCCCCGTAATACAGCCAGTGCTTGAGCGGCAAAGGCTTCGTTAAGTTCAATCACATCCATTTGTTCGATAGTCAGCCCTGCCATTTTCAACACTTTTTGAGTGGCAGGCAGAGGGCCGATACCCATTAAACGCGGTTCGACGCCACAGGTGGCAGTGGCAATCACTCGCGCTCGTGGGGTTAATCCTTGCTGCTTGGCAACCGCTTCGGAGGCGATGATTAAGGCTGCGGCGCCATCATTGACTCCAGAAGCATTGCCTGCGGTGACGCTGCCATTTTCACGAAACGGTGTTTTTAGTTTTTGCAGCTGTTCGTGTGTGGTTTCAGGGCGTGGGTGCTCATCTTCAGTGACTTGCTTCTGTGCTTTGCGCAATGTCACGGTGACGGGAACAATCTCTTCGGCAAAGATACCTTTAAGGCGAGCCGCTTCGGTGCGCTGTTGGCTGCGCAGGGCAAAGGCATCTTGGTCTTCGCGGCTGATATTGTAGGTGTGCGCCACGTTTTCCGCGGTTTCTGGCATGGAGTCGGTGGAGAATTGCTGCTCCATTAATGGGTTGATAAACCGCCAGCCAATAGTGGTATCAAAAATTTGCGCTTGGCGAGAAAAGGCAGAATCTTGTTTTCCCATCACGAACGGCGCGCGGCTCATGGATTCTACACCACCGGCAATCATCAATCCCGATTCCCCTGCTTTGATACTGCGAGCGGCAAGAGCTATGGCATCTAAGCCAGAGCCACACAGGCGATTGATGGTGGTGCCGGAAACTGAAATTGGTAAGCCAGACAGTAGCCCCGCCATTCGCGCGACGTTGCGGTTATCTTCCCCCGCTTGGTTGGCGCAACCGAGGATAATGTCATCGGTCAGTGTCCAGTCCAGTTGTGGGTTACGTGCCATCAATGCTTTAAGAGTGACGGCAGAAAGGTCATCGGGACGCAGTGAGGATAATGCGCCGCCATAGCGACCAATCGGGGTGCGAATACCATCGCAAATATAGGCGTCATTCATGAGGCTTCTCCAACTAAACGGTGACCTAAACGGTGGGAACGGCCTTGAAACAGCGCCAGTGGCTTGCCATCTTGGTTGATGATCTCTACTTCATACAGCCCGCTGCGCTTACCTTGGTGCTGCATTTTTGCGGTGGCAGTCAGTACATCCCCTTCAAAACCGGGGCGCAAAAAATCGATAGAGCACATAGAGGCGACGGCGGCATAACCTTGGCTGTTGCAGGCATACGCAAACGCGGTATCTGCCAGACTAAACAACTGCCCGCCGTGGCAGGTTTTATGCCCGTTAAGCATATTGGGCATAACCACCATGGTGAGTTGCGCATAGCCTTCAGCAACATCTTCAATCACCATGCCCATGGCTTTAGCGCAAGTATCATCGCGATACATGGCATGTGCCGCTTGTTGAGCGAGGGTGATGTTGGGCAGTGAATTCATGACAACGCCTCCAATGAGAGTGATTGAAAACCGGCAGCAAGCTGGCGTAGTAATGGGTTGGGGCGATAGCGCGTGTCCCCATAGAAATCAGTTAACTGTTCAAGGGTGTGCAAAATATGTGACCAACCGATTTGCGCGCCCCATGCTAATGGCCCTTTCGGGTAATTCACGCCGAAACGCATCGCCAGATCAGTATCTTGGGCGCTTGAGACCCCTTTATTCACCACATCCAAAGCCTCATTGCACAACATGGCAACGGTACGCAGGGTTAACAGTGCAGGGTAGTCCGGCAGCACAATCACTTGCTTACCGAGGGACTGAAAAAAGGCAATCGCATCTTGGTTTTGCTGGTGGCTATTTTGTACTGCGCAACTGATAGCGATAGTGGTTGCCGCAACGTAGTTGGCGGATAAATCAAATTGCACTACGGGCTTATCAAGTTTTTGCACAAGGGTGGATGTCATTTCACCATTTGTTAACATAATAATAACTCCGTTAACAACCAGTGAGGGTGACGGGCGCGTTTTTTGTTCAACTTCTTCGAGGCAGATCCCGTTTTGCTGTAAGAGTTGCTTAAGTTCAGGAAATATTTGCCAATTTCCATAGGCTTTGATGTCGAGCTGGCGAGGCTGTGTCACGGCAGGCGCAATATCGACCCGAGATGCGGATTTATTATGATCATCATGATTATCGGCGGTGTAATCATAAAATCCGCGACCTGATTTACGTCCTAGGTGCCCTGCTTGTACTAATGCCAATTGCGCAAAGGCGGTTTGGAAACGCGGGTCATAGCCAAATGCTTGGAACATGGATTCTGTCACGGCGTAATTAACATCATGTCCGATTAAATCGGTGAGCTGCAAAGGACCCATGGAAAAGCCTCCAGCATCACGCATGACACTGTCTAATGTGGCGGGGTTGCCCACTTGCTCTTCTAATGCGCGTAAGGCTTCTGCATAAAAAGGTCTTGCTACACGATTAACAATAAAGCCTGGCGTGGAGTGGCAAATCACCGGAATTTTATTGAATGACAGTGTCAGGGTTTTTAGGATTTCAATCACGTTCTCCGCGGTTTCGAGTCCGCGGATCACTTCTACCAGTTTCATCACGGGGGCAGGGTTAAAAAAGTGCAATCCAGCCATACGCTCAGGGTGTTTGAGTACGCTGGCAATTGCCGTGATAGATAATGACGAGGTGTTGCTGGAAAAAATAGTATTTTCGCGGCAAATGTCTTCAAGTTCACTGAAAATAGCCTGCTTAATGGCAAGTTTCTCTGCGACTGCTTCAATCACTAAATCGGCGTCAGCAAGGGCGGCAAGACTGTCGACAACATGGAGGCGATCAAGGGTTTCTTCCGTGCATTTGGCGTCGGCTTTTCCTTGCTCAACGCGTTTGCGTAAACGAGTGGTGAGTGCTGTTAAAGATTGCTGCAACACTTGGGCGTTCACGTCAAAAATGTGCACTTGTAGACCTACACTCGCAGCGACTTGCGCAATTCCAATCCCCATAGTACCTGCACCAATCACAGCGACATTTTGTATTGATGAGCTTAGTGAAGTCTTCATGGTTATTTCCCTTGGAACGTCGGTTCACGTTTATTTAAAAACGCATCGACGCCTTCGCGATAATCTTGGCTGCGCCCGCCTAAGCGCTGTAAATCTCGCTCTAAATTGAGCTGCTCATCAAGGGTATTGGTGGCGGCACTGTGAATCGCTTTTTTGATCAGCCCCAACCCATAGGTCGGTTGAGTTGCAAGGTGCTTCGCGAGGTTGTTGACGGTGGTGGCGAGTTGGTCATTTTCCGTGACTTGCCAAATCATACCCCACTGCAATGCTTGTTCCGCGCTAATTTTATCCCCTAGCATCGCCATACCCATGGCACGAGCACGACCGACTAATTGCGGTAAAAACCAGCTTCCCCCGGAGTCAGGCACCAGCCCAAGGCGGCAAAATGATTGAATAAAGCTGGCACTTTTCGCCGCGATAACAAGATCTCCCGCAAGAGCAATCGCCGCACCCGCGCCTGCGGCAACGCCGTTCACGGCACAAATAATCGGTTTGGGTAATGCGACTAAACGGCGGATCAGCGGGTTGTAGTAGGTTTCGACGGAAAAGCCCAGATCAGGGGCTTTGGATCCGACGGAGACATTACGATCGTTAAGATCTTGCCCCGCACAGAATCCACGGCCCGCTCCGGTGATCACTAAGCAACGGACGGTTTCGTCTTGTTCGGCGATTTTAATGGCTGCGCTCAGCTGGCGATGCATCTCATCGTTAAAGCTGTTTAGGCGGTCAGGGCGGTTTAAGGTAATCGTGAGCACCCCATTTTCCAGCGTTGTAAGGATCATCTCGTCGGTGATCACAGTGTCATTTATCATGATTAGCGTCCTGTAAATTGGGGGGATCGTTTTTCGAAAAAGGCGGCGATCCCCTCTTGGCGATCGTCAGTACCCGCAAGGCTGACAAAGTATTGGCGCTCCAGTTTTAAGCCTTCGGTCAGGTGAGTTTCTTGGGCGCTCACTAGCGCAGCTTTGGCGGCGTTTACGGCTAAAGGCGCATGACCTGCAATGCGTTTGGCAATGGCTTGAGCGCGTTCAAGGGTGAGTGCGTCCACACACACTTCACTGACCAATCCGGCTTGTTGGGCTTGCTCAGCGCTGATGGTTTCTCCGGTAAGTACCATCTGCATTGCAAGGGATTTACCCACGGCACGAATAAGTCGCTGAGTACCGCCCGCTCCGGGGATCAGTCCAAGGGTAATTTCCGGTAGACCAAAGCGAGCGGATTCCCCTGCAATAATGATGTCGCTGGCGAGCAATAACTCGAACCCCGCGCCTAACGCATAGCCATTAGCGGCACAAATAATCGGCTTACTGATTTGCGCAAAGCGGCGCCAAACTTGCGGACGTTTATCTGTTATAGCGCTGGCAACGGTTTGCTGCTGAAGCTCTTTAAGATCAGCCCCTGCGGCAAAGAAACGCGGATTACCCGTGATGACGATAGCGCCGATATTGTCGTCGGTTTGCGCATGTTCAAGATGCTTAACCAGTAATTCAAGGCACGGTGTACTCAGTGCGTTGCGCACATCGGGGCGATTAAGCGTCAGCGTCAGAACGCGGTGATGTTGTTGAGATAAAATCCAATTATTTTCCATTGCTCATCCCTACACATCAAAGTCCAATACCACGCCATCCCCTTTTGGCCATGCTTGGCAACTGAGGATATAACCGGCGGCAATTTGGTCAGGTTCGAGACTGTAGTTCACGCCCATTTCAACTTCTCCTGAGCGCAACTTACATTTGCAAGTGGCGCAAACACCGCCTTTACAGGCATAAGGCAGGTCAGCGCCTTGGCGCAGTGCGGCATCGAGGATGCTGTCATCTTGCCCATCCATATTGATATTTAAGGTGCGCCCATCTAATTGAAGGGTGACTTGGCGGTTTTCGCTGGTGGCAAGGGTCGGTTTGAATTTCGCGCCAGAGGTATTAAAGCGCTCAGTGTGTACGCGCTCTTGTGCCATGCCGTGATGAATTAAGGTTTCTTGAACCTCATCCATCATGGACTCTGGACCACAAATAAAGGCGCGGTTGAATTGGCTAAAATTGAGAAGGGATTTTCCTAAGGCACTAAGTTGTTGCGCATCAATGCGCCCGCTGAGCAACGCGCTTTCTTGAGGCTCTTGGCTAAACAGATACAGCACTTGAAAACGGGTGGCAAAGCGGTTTTTTAAGTCAGCGATGGCTTCTTTGAACATCACTGAGCGGCTATTGCGATTACCGTAAATCAGCACAAAGCGGCTATTTGGCTCGGTTTGCAGCGTAGCTTTGATGATGGATAACAGCGGGGTAATACCGGAGCCTGCCGCCACGGCTAAATAGTGTCCTTGTTGCTGGCTATCGGGTTGGTAGCCAAATTGCCCTTGAGGGATCATCACTTCTAAGCTATCTCCAACATTCAGTTGTTGGTTGATAAAGTTAGAAAATCGCCCTTCGTAGATAGCTTTAACGCCAATTTTGAGCCCGTTTTCATCGGGGGCGCTACAAATGGAGTAGCAGCGACGAAGATTTTCGCCATTAATCGCGGCTTTTAGCGTCAAATGTTGACCTGGGCGGTAACGATACTGCGCTTGCAGCGATTCAGGAATATGAAAGGTGACCGCCACAGCATCGGGTGTGTCACGATCAATAGCGGCAATACTTAAACGGTGAAAGACAGTCATGAGTGTGCCCTTAAATACATTTAAAGTAATCAAACGGTTCTAAGCATTCGTTGCAGCGATATAGCGCTTTGCAGGCGGTAGAGCCAAACTCGCTAATTTTTTCCGTCTGTTCGCTGTCACAACGTGGGCAACAAATTGCCCCAGTATGTTCAGGATGCTCACAGGCAACGCCTTGTGGGGGCGCAATGCCAAATTCACGTAAGCGCCTTTTGGCATCTTGGTTCATCCAGTCAGTGGTCCATGCGGGGGTTAATACTACTTCCACATCCACAGGCGAGAAGCCCGCGCTATCGAGAACCGTTTTGATTTCATTGATTAAAAATTCGGTGGCGGGGCAGCCTGAATAGGTTGGGGTAAACCCAATTTTCCAGCCTTGTTCGGTTGGCTTCACATGGCGCACCATACCAAGATCAGTAATAGACAGAGCCGGCAATTCAGGGTCTGGGATCTGCTGAAGTTGCTGCCAGATCTGATGAATATCGGGGGATTGAAGTTGCATTCTCTGTTCCATCACTATCACCATTGGCTGTTGGGGTAAGCGCGTTGCACAAATTGCAGCTGCGTGAGAATTAAACCGAGGTGCTCAGTATGGCTGCCTTGTTTACCGCCTAATCGGTAAGCTGCTTGTTCAGGCAGGCTGAGAGTGGCTTCTTCAAAGGTTTCATTCACAGTTTGCAGCCAAATATCGCGCAGCGTACGCGGGTCAACGGCAATGCCTGCCTCGCTTAATGCCATTTCAATGGCATCGGCATGGAACAATTCACCGGTAAAGCGCCATAAGCGGTTGATAGATTGCTGCAATTTCTGCTGGCTCAGTGGGGTGCCATCCCCTAAACGGATCATCCATCCACGACTAAAACGTAGATGGTACAAGGCTTCTTTAAGGGATTTTGCGGCAATGGCGGCCAGCTGCGGGTCGCGGCTTTGGGTCAGTGCGCTGTAAAGAGGCACATGGTAGGCATCGATAAAAAACTGGCGAACGAGGGTGTCGTTGAAGCCGTCATTTGGCTGCTCAACAAGCAGTAAATTGCTAAATTCACGCTCATCACGCAAGTAAGCCAGCTTATCTTCGTTGTAACCTGCGCCTTTGAGTTCAGCGGCGTAGCTAAGAAAGTTGCGCGCTTGCCCCAGTAAATCTAAGCCGATGTTAGATAGCGCTAGGTCAATTTCGATTTCAGGGGCGTGACCACACCACTCACACAGGCGTTGTGCCAGAATCAGTGGGGTATCTCCGAGGCGTAACACATAATGTTGGAGCTGCTGTTTTTCGGTCATTTCAAGCTCCTTACATGTTTTTGATGCCATCAGGGATGGTGTAAAAGGTTGGATGGCGGTAAACCTTGCTGTCCGCGGGGGCAAAAAATTGATCTTTTTCATCAGGTTGAGATGCGACCAAATGGGCGGCTTTGACGACCCAAATGGAGCAGCCTTCACTACGGCGAGTGTAAGCATCGCGGGCATTTTCCAACGCCATTTGGTCATCGGCGGCATGTAAACTTCCCACATGGCGATGGGCTAAACCTTGTTTACTGCGAACAAACACTTCGTACAGTGGCCAATCTTGATTGTTCATGGTCTTTTCCTTCTTGGTGGTTAAGCTGCAGATTTAATGGCTTTTTGTTTTTGGCTGTGAGCCATTGCGCCTTCACGCACCCAAGCTCCGTCTTCCCAACCTTTGCGTTTCGCATCAAGGCGTTCTTGGTTGCAGATCCCTTGCCCTTTAATCACTTGGTAGAACTCTTCCCAATCAATCTCACCAAAACGGTAGTGACCTAGCGCGTCATCCCAGTGCAGATCAGGATCGGGGATGGTCATGCCAAGGGCTTCCACCTGCGGCACGGTGTTATCCACAAATTTCTGGCGCAGCTCGTCATTACTGAAGCGCTTGATTTTCCACGCCATACTTTGCGCGCTATGAGGGGAGTCAGAATCATTCGGACCAAACATCATTAATACTGGCCACCAAAAGCGGTTGATAGAGTCTTGCAACATGGCTTTTTGCTCATCAGTCCCTTCAGCCAGTGCCATGACGGCTTCATAACCTTGGCGTTGGTGAAAACTCTCCTCTTTGCAGATTTTTACCATCGCACGGGCGTAAGGTCCGTAAGAAGCGCGGCACAGTGCCACTTGGTTAACTATCGCTGCACCATCAACCAGCCAGCCAATCACGCCCACGTCCGCCCAATTGAGCGTCGGATAGTTGAAAATGGAGGAGTATTTCATCTTTTCGTCGAGCATTTTTTGGTAGATATCTTGGCGAGTACATCCCAACGTTTCTGCGGCGCTATAGAGGTACAAACCGTGTCCTGCTTCATCTTGAATTTTTGCCAGCAGAACAGCCTTACGGCGTAGGGTTGGGGCGCGAGTGAGCCAGTTAGCTTCCGGCAGCATGCCAATCACTTCTGAATGGGCGTGTTGCCCAATCTGGCGAATGAGGTTTTGTCTGTAAGCATCGGGCATCCAATCTTTTGGCTCGATGGCGATGTCGGCTTCGATTTTGGCATCGAAGTGGATTTGGTTTTGCTCGCTCATTGTTATTTTCCATTAAAGTGATTCATAAAAATTAAGCTAATGTAAAAATATGGAACACATTTATTTAACATTAATGCTAGGAATAGTTAACAATAAGATCAATGCTGTTTGTGGGGTTTTTGCGATTCACCTCACAAGTAATTAAATTATATTCATATAAATCAATGTAATGAAATCATCATTTTTTGTTTGGTTCTTGCCGCAAACATTCAAATTAACCCTATTTGTATTTTATTTGTTAAATTTCGATTGGCATCTATGATTGTTTATATGATACATATTTAATATCTAAATCTAGTTTATTGTCGTTTTTCTGGAGATGGAACATGCAACATTTAACAAGTTACATTATGGGGAAGTGGGCAACGGGAGCAGGGGAAGGTCGTCCGATTTTTCATGCGCTGACCAATGAAGCACTCTATGCCGTGACCTCTGAAGGACTACCGTTAGCGCAAAGCTTACAGTACGGGCGTGATGTCGGTGGCGAGGCGCTAGGGAAATTAACGTTTCAACAGCGTGGAGAGATGCTTAAAGCAGTTGCTCGACATTTACTTGCCCATAAAGAGGCGTTATATGTCATTTCTGCCCAGACTGGCGCCACTAAATCAGACAGTTGGGTGGATATCGAAGGGGGGATCGGCACCCTATTTTCCTATGCGGGACTGGCAAGCCGTGAGCTGCCGGATGATACCGTGTGGTCAGAAGACGAGATGATCCCGCTATCAAAACAGGGGCAGTTTGTTGCCCGCCATATTTTAACATCGCGCCGTGGCGTGGCTTTGCACATCAATGCGTTCAACTTTCCGTGCTGGGGTATGCTAGAAAAACTAGCGCCAACGTGGTTAGCGGGGATGCCTGCTATTATCAAACCTGCCACCGCATCCGCCCAACTGACTCACGCAATGGTGAAACTGATGATGGAGAGCGGGTTAGTTCCCGAAGGGGCGATTCAATTAATTTGTGGCGGCGTTGGGGATATGTTCGACCACTTGGATTTTGAAGATGTGGTGACCTTTACAGGCTCAGCTGGCACTGGACAAAAACTCAAATCTCACCCGCGCATCAATCAAAAATCTGTGCCTTTTACCATGGAAGCGGACTCATTAAACTGCGCCATTTTAGGTTCAGATGTTCAGCCTGAGCAACCTGAATTTGCACTGTTTATCAAAGAAGTGGTTAATGAAATGACGACGAAGGCAGGGCAAAAATGTACTGCAATTCGCCGCATTATCGTCCCTAAAACTCAGTTGGAAAATGTGAAAAATGCCCTCCTAAAACGCATCTCGAATGTCGTGGTGGGTGACCCTGCTGCCGAAGGGGTTCGAATGGGCGCATTGATTAACCTTGAACAGCGCCAAGATGTGCAGGACAAAGTGAATTATCTGCTAGCCAATGGCTGCGAACGCTTATGTGGTGGTAGCTTTGTCAATATGCAGGTGGTGGGTGGCGATAGCGAGAAAGGGGCATTTTTCCCACCGACATTGCTGTACTGTGCCGAGCCATTTGTGCATCAAGCGGTACACGAAACCGAGGCGTTTGGTCCCGTGGCGACATTAATGAGTTATGACGGGTTAGATCAAGCGGTGCAATTGGCGGCGCTAGGAGGCGGAAGCTTAGTCGGTTCGCTGGTGACTGCCGATAGCCAAGTAGCGCAGACGGTGATCCGCGCAACGGCACGGGCGCATGGGCGGATGTTTATTCTGGATGAAGCGGCATCAAAAGAATCCACGGGGCACGGCTCACCTTTGCCAATGTTGGTACATGGTGGACCGGGGCGTGCTGGGGGCGGTGAAGAGCTGGGCGGCTTACGAGCCGTAAAACATTATATGCAGCGCACGGCACTTCAAGGCAGCCCATCCATGTTGACTGCGATTAGTAAGCAGTGGATGCGCGGCGCTGAGGCTATTGCTGATGTAGTACATCCGTTCCGTAAATATTTCGAAGAGTTAGTGATTGGCGACACTCTACTGACCGCGAGACGCACAGTAACTGAAGCGGATATTGTGAATTTTGCCTGTCTCAGCGGGGATAATTTCTATGTGCATGTGGATAAACTTGGCGCCGAGCAATCCATGTTTGGTGAGCGCATCGCCCACGGTTATTTTGTGGTATCGGCAGCAGCAGGGCTGTTTGTGGATGCGGGAGTCGGGCCTGTTATCGCGAACTATGGGATGGAAAACTTGCGTTTTATCGAGCCAGTCAAAATTGGCGATACCATCCAAGTGCGCTTAACGTGCAAGAAAAAGATCAAAAAAGCCCAGAAAAAAGCCGAAGATAAACCTAATGGAGTTATCGAGTGGGATGTCCAAGTGTTTAATCAGCACAATGACATTGTGGCGCTGTACAGTATTTTAACGCTTGTGGAGCGTCGCCACGGGGATTTTTGATGCTGTGGTAGAGGGCGAAGTTATCAGAGAGGGCAAATGCCCTCTTTTTCGCTGGCTGGAAGCAACAGAAATTCATTGCTATAGTTGTATGACTGAGTAATACAATTCGATGGCAGGTGAGTTTATGGCGAGAGTAACAAGTGTGACATTGGGGGAGCATTTCAACCGTTTTATTGGCGATATGATCCAGTCTGGCCGCTATGGTAATACATCAGAAGTGATAAGGGACGCATTGCGTATGATGGAAGAGAGAGAACAACGCCTTGAGTATGTGAGAAAGATGGTATTGGATGGACTGAATTCACCGGAAAGTGAAAGCAGCATGGATGACATTTTTGCCAGAGCGGAAAAGGATTTAAATGTATAAAATTTCTCAAGTTGCGGAAGAGGATATTTATCAAATTGCTCGTTACACAATACGGCAGTTCGGTGTCAATCAAGCGAAAAAATACCATAATGAATTAAAAAAAACGTTTGAGTTACTGGCTAGTTCGCCATGGATAGGTAAAGAATGTCATTGGGTATGTGAAGGGATGAGGCGATTTGAGTTTAAAAAACATTCCATTTATTACATGCCCCAAACCCCATTTATTTTTATCTCCCGCGTTATTCATCAATCTGTGGATGTCGATGAATTGGATTTTACTGAGTAAATTTTAACGGGATAAGAGAAGGCAAAATGCCCTCTCCATTAAAACTATTTTTGAATAAATTGTGCTTGGTTAAGCTGGCTGAGTGCGGTATTCACACTAAAAATTTGCCCGCTGACTTCAGGTACACCAAAGGATTTGAGTCGCGCACTGTGCATCTCGAGATATGCTTGCGCATCGGCTTGGTTAGCAAATAAGTAAATGCCTCCCGCCCGTTGAGTTTGTTGGTTTTCAGTCCAAATCTTCCAAATAAACCCCGGCTCTTGGTTAATGGATTGCGCTAATCCTTCCATTGCCGTTGCCATCTCTTCACCCCATGGGCCTTGGTATGGGAAATCAACCTGTAAAATCACCTGCATTATTGCCTCCTATTGTTGTTGTCTGATTATCATAACCAGTAATTTTTATTTAGGATTGATCAAATTGGGGATTGGGGGAAAAAAGTGTAGGGAGTACGGATATTTACTATTTTTTCATAGGTTATTACATATTCAGCATGGTGTGTTTCGGTGTTAGTACGGAAAATATTGGTGATGGAGCTGAATGAGCGGTGGATACAGAAAGAATTTAATCATCGATTTAGCTATACGGTATGCAATATAATTTAATAAAAAACAAAGGGTTATAATATTTACTAACCAGATAAGAATAATGGTGAATTGCTACTTAATTTATGTTGGAAATGGAAATGGGTTATTCTATTAATTTTCACTTATATTTTAATTTCTTTATGAACAATTCAGGCAAACTTAAATATATTGAATCCGCTTCTGCGGGGTAGTTATACACCAAAATGGAGTAACTATTGTATTATAAGAATAATAAAAATCATTTACTTATTTTATTGATAATCTGTAATTTATTAACATGAATTATTTTTGATGATTTCAATGTCAGTTATAAAAATAATTTTTAGATTTTTTTATAATTTGTCTGGAAAGTGAAATAAATAAAAGATATGTAAAAATAAGTATTTTTATTATTACATTAACAAAAAATAATTCTTTACTCATTTTCAAATCATTATCTGACGGCTATATTTAGATGTTTTTTAATAAGGATTTAAATTAGGTATATACATGATAGCTATAGCACTCTAAAAATGTAACTAAAATGTTATATATTAGATTATAAAATGAGTTTTTTTGGATTTAATGTCGATATTATAATTTAAAGTAGGTGTTTTATCTTATTTGTCTCGTTTAATTTTATTGATTTAGGTGTTAATTCTGCCTGTGTGTTGTTTTGTAACATTTTGTTTAAATTGATTTTATTTTTGTGAGAATTGTATGGCTAGAACAAGTAATTGCTTAATTTCAATTTACTCTTTAATGAGTGAGGTTATTTGTCTTTAAACTTTAAGTGGGTAATATGTTTGCTATGAACCAGTCTGAATCAAGTCATGAATAATTAATTCAGAGGTACCCTCATGGAAATGGAAAGATATAAATACTCATTGGAAATTGGTCAAAGAATTAAATCACTCAGATTACAAAATGGTTGGAGTGGTGAAGTGTTAGGAAAGATAACAGGAATAAGCCAACAGCAAATCTCGCGTTTCGAACGAGGAATAAATAGACTTGATGTTGAATCATTAGTTAAATTTGCCAATGCATTTAATGTGAGCATCGCAGTTTTATTATCAGATTATGATAAGGCAATTTATGAAAAAAACATATTCATTGCAAATTCTATAGTTATTTAGTTTTCGGAAGTTGTACTAAAGGGATTTAGCTAAAATCTATTTATCAATATAGGTTATTAATTATCCTTATTACTATTAATAAAGGATAGCATTCGTTTTATTCTACAAAGGTCAAATATGAAAAAATCTCTTTTAGTTTTGTTAGTTACATCTTCAATTTCGGCATCAGTTATGGCTGAAAATGGTGTTATTACTTTTAATGGTGAAATTACTGCAACAACTTGCGATATCTCTTCAAGTGAGGGCAGCAAAGATTTCACTGTTACCTTACCTAAAGTCTCAACAACGGCGTTAGCAAATGCTGGGGATATTGCCGGTGTAACACAGTTTGATTTGCTATTATCAAATTGTACTTCAAACGTCGCTGTAGCAGCCAACTTTGAAAATACAACAAATACGGATACTAGCAATGGAAATTTAAATCCAACACAAGGTCCTGCGGGTGTCCAAATTCGTTTAGCTGATGCTGCAGGTACGCAGGCTGTAGTTAATGGCGGTGTAGCAGGACAGACAACTATTGTTAGCGGTAGTGCAACATTACCATTCCAAGCTTACTATTTTGCTAAAACCCCGGTTACTAACGCAGGTGTTGTTGTAGCACAAGTGAACTATTCAATTACATACCCATAAGTGTAGTAATGTCAGAGAAAATACCCTCATGATATAGATAATCAGCAAAGTGGAAATATATTTCCCACTTTGCTGTATTAAAAAATTAATAATGATTTTTAATTAATATAATGATTATTAATTTCAGTACCTCAGGAAAATATTTTTAATAAAGTAGATGATTTCAAGGTTAGGTCATTATGATAACTCAAGCATCAATCAGAAATAAAATTATTTTATTTTTCTCATTATTTGCTATATCAACATCGATTTATGCTAGTGTGATTATAAATGGCACTCGCGTGGTTTATAATGAAAACTCTAAAAGTAAAATTGTACAACTCGTTAATGAAAATAAATGGCCAGCACTTGTTCAAGTGTGGTTGGATAATGGTAACCCCGATGAGCCGCCTGAAAATATTAAAACACCATTTGCTATTACTCCACCTATTTTTAAAATGGGATCAAACTCAGGACAAAATTTACGCATAACCTATCTTGGTGAACCATTACCTAAAAATAAAGAATCCATCTATTATTTAAATATATTAGAAGTTCCACCAGAAAATGAAGATGCGATTGAAAAACAACAAAATACCATGCAAATTGCGATTAGGACGAGAATAAAATTATTTTTTAGACCCGAAGGGATTGGTATGCCTGCGTTAATAAATGAAAAGCTCAAATTTTCATTTGAGAAATCAGAGAAAGGTAATAGGGTTTTAGTAAAAAATGATTCACCATGGTATGTTACTTTACAGGATATTACCATTTCGAATAATTCAAAAAAATTAAAATTAGAAAATAATATGGTGGCGCCATTCTCAACCATTTCACTTGGTAATGAAAATGGTAATTCGATACCGAATGAATTTCTTAACTCTAAAAAAATGAACTACAGCGTAATTAATGATTACGGTGGTGTAGATTCATATGAGTCGAATATATAACAATACGGTATTGATATGAAAATTAAATTAATATTTGCACTTGTATCCTTGAGTTTAGGAATGAGTAGTTTTTCTTTTGCTATTGAACAAATTCAGAATGAAAAAAAATACTCATATAATGAAGGCTTTTTAGTTGGTAATGCAAAGTCTATTTCTATTGACAAAATTTCAGAAGATCAAATTTCTCCTGGAGATTGGTCGGTTGATATTTATCTAAATAATGAATTTATTTATAACAAAAATATTTTATTTTATGAGAATGATAAAGGTCGAGTTATTCCTTGCTTAACTCTAAATGAGATCAATAGCTTTAATATAAAGCCGGAATTTTTGTCGTTAGTGAAATCAAATGGTCAATGTGAAGATCTTTCCGCGCTTTCAAACGATGTAAAAATTAATTTGAAACAAGATGTTTTACGGTTGGATATATTGATTCCTCAAGCAATGATGGAAGAATATGCTCGTGGCTATGTACCCATTAACTCTCTCAATGAAGGAGTCCCTGCACTATTTATGAACTATAACGTCAATGCTTATAGTAGTCGTAGTCATGGTGAGAATGAGCATTCTGCCTATGGAAATATTAATGCAGGACTAAATTTAGGATTATATCGAGTCCGTCATCAATCAAATATTCAATACAACCAAAATGATAAATTTCATCATGAAAGTATTAGAACTTATATTCAACGCGCATTCCCTCAAATTGAGAGTGAATTAACCGTAGGGCAATCATTTACTAGTGGTAGTCTTTTTGACAGTTTTTCCTATACAGGTGCAGAGTTAGCTACCGATAATCGCATGCGACCACAATCTTTACAAGGATTTGCCCCAACAGTTAGAGGAATTGCCAATAGTAATGCGCGAGTAAAAATTATTCAAAATGGTTATACGATCTATGAAACGAACGTATCGCCAGGCGAGTTTGTGATTAATGACCTTTATGCCACGGGTTATGGTGGTGATTTAACCGTAGAAGTAACCGAGGCAAATGGTAGTATCTCAACATATATTGTTCCATTTGCCACAGTTCCTGGTTTATTGAGACCTGGACAGGTTGATTACAGTATTGTGAGTGGTGAATTGCGAGGGCCAAACACATCTTCAAATGTATTTGTGCAATCAACCGTGCAATACGGTTTAAATAATATTTTAACTCCATTTGTAGGTATGCAATACACCAATAAATATCAATCAGGAATGCTAGGTTTAGCGGTTAATACTCAAATTGGTGCTTTTAGTTTTGATATGGCTAGCTCAAAGTCTCAATTAAATAACAATGAAACATATAAAGGCACACGAGCTAGGATGACTTGGAATAAAGATATCCAATCTACAAGCACTAACATTGCGTTAGCAGGCTACCGTTATGAATCACAAAATTATTTAAGTTTATATGAGGCAGATACATATCGTGATAGCTATTTATATAACGGTGAATCAATTAACCCAAGGAAAGCTCAATATGTTTTAACCGTCAATCAGAGTCTAGCTTATTACGGTTCCATATATGTGAGTGGGGCACTACAAACTTGGCGTGATAACTTACCAGATAGTAAGCAATTACAAGCTGGCTACATGAATAATTTTAAAGGTATCGGCTATAGTCTTACTTATATGAAATTATATCGTAATGGTGAGCAAGGTAGTGATAACAACTACATGTTGAGTGTCACAATACCGTTTTCTCTTTGGTATCCTGAACAAAATACGGTTTTAAGTAGCTCTGTGACACGTTCTGATTCTAGTGATCGTTGGTCAAATAATACCAGTGTGAGTAGTTCTTTTGGTGAGGACAATTCTATTTCATGGAATGCGACAGCAAGTGATGTTGGTCATTCAAATAGTAATTTTTCAACGAGTATTCAAAAAGAGTTGTCATCAGCTTCGGTGAATGCTGGGTATTCGCAAGGGCGTGATTATAGTTCACTCTCGGCAGGTGCAAATGGCGCATTTGTTATTTACGAGGGGGGGGCTATCCCTTCACGTTATTTAGGTGATACGTTTGCGATTGTTGAGGCAGAAGGTGGTGAAGGTGCATCTATATCTTCATGGAGTAATATTGTTTTGAATAAGCATGGGCAAGCTGTTGTTCCATCGCTAATGCCATACCAATATAATACTTTATACCTTGATTCTCAAAATATGAGCTCAGATGTTGAGATTGATAATAATATGGCAAAAGTTGCGCCTTACGCTGGAACTGCTGTATTAGTTAAATTTAATACCCAAAAAGGCATTAATATTTCTTATCGAATTTTATTACAAGATAAATCAGCTATACCATTTGGCTCTGATGTCTATGATAGTTCCAATAATAAAATTGGTTTAGTTGGTCAGGGTGGGTTAGTTCATTTTATTTCTCAATCTGATAGTGGCACTATTTTTATTAAATGGGGCGATAAAGAAAACCAACGTTGTAAATTAGATTACAGCATTTCTAATAAAAATACTGTCTCTGATTCTATTTGTTATTTTTATTGAGGTAAACATGTTGATTAATGAAAAAGTGAAATTAATTATGTGTGCAAGCCTAATGTTTACATCTTTCTTGGCTAATGCAATTTGCAGTATAGTAACACCTTTAAATACAGGTGGATTTATTCAAATAGGAACGTCAAACCCAATTACGATTTCTGGATTGCAGTTTCAACCAGCAGGAACGCAATTAAGTCAGGACTATATTTCTGGCGCACAAATGGCAGAAGTATATGGAATCACCGCAGAGACGGTAATATTTCGCTGTGCATTATCAGATGCATCTCAAATTTTTGAAGGTTATTATGTCTTTAGAGCATATGATGAACATTTAACGCCTGCTCAAACCATAGGTGGGATACCGTACTGGGCAATGTGGATTACTGGTGCCAATAACACCCCTATTTCAGGTGTTAACTTTGAATTTTTTTTAGGGAATGGAGTTAGTGCAGGCACTGCATTTAACAATCAGCCGAATAGGACAAAAAGAATTGGGTACGATATTGATCCAAAAAACTCAAATTATATTTTGATAAAAGGGAAGCATTTTTCTGGAGTGACTAACAGACAGGTTCGTTCTAATGTAGCTGTAACGGCCAGCGGTTTTAATCCGGTAATTCCCCCGTATGTAAGAGGGTTTGTTTATTTTAAAGGTCCTGGCATTAACGAGCAAATAGCAGGGAATCTTGGATTTGGTGCCCCTGAAGTATTTTCATTCTTCACAGTAGGATTGCGCGGGACGAGTACAACCGCAGTAAATTCATGCTACATAGAAAAAAATGATACAAATGTACAACTGGGCTCTCATTCTGCTAACGCTTTACCGTCAACGCCAGTTAATTTTTCTGTTACGGTAAAATGCGATGCTGGTTCAACAGGTATATATTATGGTTTTGCACCTGGAATAGAGAATATAAGCAAAAACGTAACGGATGTATTGCTACTTGACTCTAATATGGGGTCTACAGCAAAAGGGGTTGCTATTGAAATTCTTAATTCAAATAACACTAAAATACCACTTTTGAATCTCGCGGCTACAGGAGGTGTTATTTCAAATACAAATAACTGGCAATCATTATCAATACCATCATCAGGAGCAGCGTCCTCAGTCAATGTTGCATTTTCTGCTCGAATTGTTCGATATGGCAGCGAAGCTGTTGTGCCTGGTATTGTACGTAGTAAAGCAACCTTTATGCTAAACAAACACTAATATTTTTAATGCTCTGAATAATTTGAGATTTAGCTAGGTGATAAACTCGTCTAGCTAGCAACTTTGCGACTTAATATATAATAAATACATCCATATAAAATATCATATAAGTATATGGATTAATCCTATAAAATAGATGATTCGGGATATTAAATAAACATCCCGAACATAAATGAATAGTTAATTATAATTTATATTTAAAGTTGGTTTATTGTTGAACTGGCTATATTTCATTTTTAAGAGATTAGAGCTAAGTGTTTTCGCATTTTTCAGCGAACTTGTTTTAGCTAAATTCTGACCATTTCGGTAACATATAAGATCAATCTTTTCGCTATTGCTAATTCTCACGTTACATAGAGGTTCATAGATAGCGCCAGTTATAGTGATAGTGCCACCGCTAGCGGAATTAGCTGCATTAGAAATAGCATAAGCAAACGAAAAACTAGAGATTAGTACCGTAATAACGGTTGCAATTAAGGATAAGTATTTCATGACGGATCTCCTAACTGAGCTAGTTTTATACTTGCCAACTTTCAAGCTGCAGCGACATTTATCACGTAATAGAGGCAATATTTATTTATGCAATTAGCAGTGCTTTGATATCCAGTATGGTTTATTCGCTTGTCGTACTTTGGTATCTCGAGTATTGAGAGTTAATTCAAATACAAGCAAGTTGGCTGTATTGGCTTTCACTTTTAAGTTTAGTCTAAATACGAGTAATTAATATAATCTAAGCTGAAAAATATTTATTATCGCCGTGGTTATAGTAACTAGACGTTACTTTTGGGATGGGTGATATAAAATTTTTATTGTCAAAATTATTTATATCGGTAATGGCGTCGGGTTATAGACGGGTTTTGCAAGAATTCAACGATAAGGGATTGGTTTAAGTTAAATCAATAAAATTTATTCTATTTTTATGCTGTCCCGCTTCCCCGCCTCAAACGCTTCTAACGTCATCAACCTTGCCTGCTTATGGTCAACAATCGGGGTTGGGTAGCTCAGAGAAACTTGGTGAGATTCAGCCCATGTATGGGGTTCGTGAATAAACTTCTCGGGAACATCGCGAAGTTCGGGGAGCCACTCGCGGATAAACGTCCCTTGTGGGTCGAATTTTTTCCCCTGAGTGGTTGGGTTAAAAATACGGAACCACGGTGAGGCATCAACACCCGTTGACGCTGACCATTGCCAGCCGCCATTATTCGCCGCCAAAGTGCCATCAATTAACTGGCTCATAAAGTAGTGTTCCCCTTTGCGCCAATCGACCAGCAAATCCTTGACTAAAAAACTCGCTACAATCATCCGTAGTCGATTATGCATCCAGCCTGTTTGATTGAGTTGGCGCATGGCGGCATCTACTATCGGGTAGCCTGTTTGCCCGTTTTTCCATGCCGAAAATACAGCATCATCGGGGTTCCATTGAATATGCTGCGTCCATTCAATAAACGGTTGGTGACGACAAAGGCGCGGAAAAGCGACCAATAGATGACTATAAAATTCTCGCCAAATTAATTCATTTAGCCAGCTAAAACCGCCACTTTCTTGGGAGTCAAAAACCTGCGGGTTCTCTGCCAATAAGCGATTCACACATTGGCGAGGCGAAAGCACTCCAAGGGCTAAATAGGGGGATAATTGGCTAGTACCATCAATGGCGGGAATATCTCGGTTGCGTTGGTAATCTTGTACGCGCTCGCTGCAAAACTGCCGTAACTTTGCTAATGCAGCTTGTTCTCCGGCAATAAATTGCGGTGAAATTTCAACGGATTGGTGAGCAAAAAGTGGAAGTGTATTTTCAACGGCTAATGCCGCTTCCCGTGGTTTGGGGGCGGGAAACGAGCGAAAATCACTCATCATCAATTGGCTCAAAAAGGCGCGGCGAAACGGGGTATAGACTTGGTACATATCCCCTTTTTGCGTCGTCACTAAACCTGGCGTAAGTAATAGCGCATCATCATAGGTGAAAATATTCAGATGTTGCGCCTGCTGGCGTAACTGTTCATCTCGCAAGCGTTCATTTAACTCGTACTGGTGATTGAAATATAACCCTGTGGCATTTTGCTGTTGGGCAAAATCCAGCAACCATTTCACGGAATCCGCAAAGGTCGCAGTGGTATGGCAAATCAGGGGAATACCTCGTTTCGCTAAAGCGTGTTGTAGCTCCACCAGGTTTTGATGCAAAAAGGCAATTTGCCTTGGTGATACGTTGTGAGTTGCCCACTGTTCTGGCGTCGCAATATAGACGCCAATCACAGTGGCAGTAGGATCCTCACAAGCAAAGGTAAGCGCTTTATTATCGGTGACTCGTAGATCGTTGCGAAACCAAACTAAGTGACAAGCCGACATCGCTTTCCTCGCTATTTTTTAAGGGTTAATCTAATTTTGGGTGCTGGTTGATTAGCGATTGACGCTGTTTTTCCAGCTCAGCAATTTGTTGTTCGATATCTTCAACTTTCTGTTCGATATTGTCAAAATGCTCACTCAAAATTTCTTTTGCTTCCGCTTTATCTGAGGCTGCAGGCGTTGCACCACGTAGTGGTTTATTAGCTGTTTCTGGCATTCTAATACCGGTATACAGACCAATCAATGCAATGACTATCAGATAATATGCAGGCATATACAAGTCATTAGTCGCTTCAACTAACCATGCCGCCGCTGTTGGTGTTGCACCCGCAATTAATACCGAAATATTAAAAGCGATGGCTAATGCGCTATAACGAATATGGGTAGGGAAAATAGCCGGTAAAATCGATGCCATCACCCCTGTAAAGCAGTTGAGTAATACCGCAAGAATCAACAATCCGACAAAAATTAAGCCAACAGAACCGCTATTAATCATCATAAATGCGGGGTAAGCCAACACAATTAACCCCACGCTGCCCATGATAACGAAAGGTCGGCGACCAATTTTGTCACTGGCTAAACCAATGATTGGCTGTACAAACAGCATACCAATCATAATGGCGATAATAATCAACACACCGTGGTCGGTTGAGTAGTTCAAATTATGGGATAAATAGCTCGGCATATAGGTCAGCAGCATATAGTACGTCACGTTAGTGGCGATAACTAAGCCGACACAAATCATCAAGCTTTTCCAATACTTAGATGCAACTTCACGGAAAGAGACTTTCGGTGGATTCTGGATATTGGCTTTGTCTTGCTGCTCTAAACTTTCAATATGTTGCTGGAATGCAGGGGTTTCTTCCAATGAATGACGTAAATAGAGACCGATAATACCTAGCGGTAAGGCTAAGAAGAACGGAATTCTCCATCCCCAATCGTGGAAGTTAGCTTCACCGACAAGGCTTGAAATCAGCACGACGACACCCGCACCCATCACAAAACCTGCGATAGAACCGAAGTCTAACCAGCTGCCCATAAAGCCACGTTTACGGTCTGGGGAATACTCAGCAACAAAGATAGCAGCACCAGAGTATTCACCACCCACGGAGAAACCTTGAGCCAGTTTAGCGAGCAGTAATAAGATAGGCGCCCAAATACCAATTCTCTCGTATGATGGGATCAGACCGATACAGAAGGTACTGATTGCCATAATAATAATGGTCATGGACAACACTTTTTGTCGGCCGTATTTATCCCCGAGAATACCGAAGACAACGCCCCCAAGGGGTCTAACCAAGAAAGGCACGGAGAAAGTGGCTAACGCCGCAATCATCTGAACGCTCGGTGATGCGTCCGGAAAGAAGACTTGACCCAGTACATAGGCTAAGAAGCCGTAAACACCGAAGTCGAACCATTCCATCGCATTACCCAGCGAAGCCGCTGTGATTGCTTTTTTCAATTTTCCATCATCAATAATTGTAATGTCGTTGATATTTAATGGTTTTTCTTTTTTCTTTCTGATCTTCATGGAACCATCCTCTTATTTGAATTTTAAGATGTGGGTTTCCCGATCCGATTTGCTCGGACAATCTGCAAATAATG
Organism: Providencia sp. wls1922; assembly: GCF_009706505.1. Classification (NCBI taxonomy): domain Bacteria; kingdom Pseudomonadati; phylum Pseudomonadota; class Gammaproteobacteria; order Enterobacterales; family Morganellaceae; genus Providencia; species Providencia sp. wls1922. The sequence goes on from NZ_WLUG01000108.1 coordinate 148,978, forward strand.
AAAATTAGTATGGATAATTAAATGCAGTATCTAAACTAATTGAATGGAAATTTATTGATTAATAAACTTGTTGAATAAGCTATATCAAGTTTTTATAACGAAGTGTATTGATAGGGAAATACTGATTTATTGTGTTTTTAAAATAAAGCAAAAATGTCACCTTTAGATAGTCAAATATGATCCAATAATACAATAATATCGACAAAATGTAAAATGCGGTGGTTTGTGTCGATTGTTTTTTATTAATTGGTGGGTTATACCATGTGGGTAAACTAATACAGATAAGGGAAATGCAATGAATGAGGCAATAAAAATTTCATCTATTCATATCTACCATCCTGAAAATATTAGGAATAACCAATATTATTTTGATAAGTATCCAAATGTCAAAAATTTACCGGAATTATTGAATGATTTTGGGCAGAAGCAGCGATATATCACGATCCAGCCTGATGAAAATGCGTTGACGATGTCGATTAATGCATTAGCCCCAATTAGTGATAAAGATATCGATGTTTTGATATTTGCCTCAACGACGATGGAATATTTGTCACCACTTAATGCCCTATATTTACATCATCATTTAGCCTTAAAAAATGAGTGTGTATGTATTGATATTAACGGTAATTGCCTCGGAATGTTAATGGCGTTAGAGCAGGCTGCGATCATACTAAAGATGAAAAAAACAGCTAAAAAAGCCCTTATTGTTGCCTCGGACCATCTTTCAAATCTATGTAATCAAAATGAGCTATTCCCATCAGTTCTCTTTGGGGATGCAGCAGTTGCTATGACATTAGAAAAAGTACAAAACGGGACAAGCTCTGGTTTGATGGATAGCTTTTATTATACGGATTCGAGTTTTTGCCGGGAGACTCGTTTTCCTAAGCATGGTTTTTCACAGAGCCAAAATATGCAAGATGAGAAAATTTACTGGGGTAAATTTACAACAAAAGAGTGTTTGCCTCATGCTATTTATCACATTGACAAATTATTAAAAAATAATGGGTTAACTATTGATGATATAAGTTGTTTTTTCTTTTCTCAGGTAATGAAAAGCAATATTTCAGAATTGGCAGAAGCATTAAATATTCCTAATAAAAAAATAGAATATATTGCGGATGAATATGGTTATACAGGGGCAACCAGCCCATTTATTGCTTATTATTGCCACCAGAAAAAGAATTTACTCCGTGATGAAGATATTGTCTTATTTTGGACGTTAGGTGCAGGTTATCAATTTGGAATCGTTCTTTGGAAAATATAAAGATATTTATGACTTTCGATGCGCGCAAAATAAACGGGATTTTGCTGGGTTGTTCATAACTGAAACTAACCCTCTTTTTACGACCTTAAATTTGTCCTGTTATCTCATTCTTCTTTCGATATTCGCGGATGAATATCTTGTTCTGTTTTTGAATGTGCTGCATTGGTAGGAATGGGGAATCGATTTAGTTAGAATCAAATACATATTATTAAGCGTATTTGAAAATTAGCACCTCTTGTTAAATATGTCATTGTTAACAAGAATACATTGAATTTAATCCGACTTAAAAAGAGTGCCATTATGAAAAAACAGAGTATTGCATCCTATATTGCGAAAGTACTGGATAACGCAGGTGTTAAGCGCATCTGGGGAGTCACTGGGGACTCATTAAACGGTTTAACGGATAGTTTACGTAAGCAAGGGGCTATTGAGTGGTTAGGCACCCGTCATGAAGAAGTGGCTGCATTTGCCGCGGGCGCAGAAGCGCAACTAACGGGTGAGCTAGCGGTGTGCGCGGGGTCTTGTGGACCCGGTAACATGCACTTAATCAACGGGTTGTATGATTGCCATCGTAACCGTGTACCTGTATTAGCCATTGCTGCACATATCCCATCGAGTGAAATCGGTAGTAATTACTTCCAAGAAACCCACCCAACAGAACTGTTCCGTGAATGTAGCCACTATTGTGAAATGGTAACTAACCCTGAGCAAATTCAACAAGTTCTGGGTATTGCGATGCGTAAAGCGATCCTGAATAAAGGCGTTTCCGTTGTCGTTATACCGGGTGATATCGCCCTGAAAGATGCACCAGAATCGGCGAAAGAAGAGTGGTATCAGCCACAAGCACCTTTGATCATGCCTCAGCGCCCTGAAATTGAAAAACTAGCAGAAGCATTGAATCAGTCAGAAAATATCACATTGTTCTGCGGTAATGGTTGTGCTGGCGCTCATGATGAAGTGGTGAAACTAGCAGAAACCTTGAATGCACCAGTGGTACATGCGCTGCGTGGTAAAGAGCATATTGAGTGGGATAACCCAAATAGCGTGGGCATGACGGGGTTAATCGGTTTCTCATCTGGCTACCACGCGATGATGAATGCGGATACCGTTGTATTGCTAGGCACCCAATTCCCGTATCGTCCGTTCTACCCAACTGATGCGAAAATTATTCAGATTGACCTGAATGCCGGAAGCTTAGGCTCCCATTGTCATATTGATATGGGGCTAATCGGGGATATTAAGGCGACATTGACTGCCTTACAGCCACATTTAACGGCGAAACAGAACCGCAAACATTTGGATGGCGCACTGAAGCACTATGCCGAGGCGCGTAAAGGGTTGGATGATTTGGCTAAGCCGGGTCATGAAGGGTTGATCCATCCACAATATTTAGCTACCAAATTGAGCGAGTTGGCGAACGACGACACTATCTTTACCTGCGATGTGGGCACACCAACGGTGTGGGCTGCGCGTTACTTAAAAATGAATGGTAAACGTCGTCTGATCGGTTCGTTTAACCACGGCTCGATGGCCAACGCAATGCCGCAAGCGATTGGTGCGCAAGCTGTTGATAAAAATCGCCAAGTGGTTGCGATGTGTGGTGATGGCGGTTTCAGTATGTTGATGGGTGACTTTATTTCACTGTCGCAGATGAAATTACCAGTAAAAATCATCATTCATAACAACGGTGTGTTGGGCTTTGTGGCGATGGAAATGAAGGTTGCAGGCTTTATGACTGCGGGCACCGATTTACAGAATCCAAACTTTGCTGCGATTGCCAATGCGGCAGGTATCAAAGGCATTCGCGTTGAGAAAAGTGAAGATCTGGACGGTGCGCTGAAAGAAGCTTTTGCCCATGATGGTCCAGTTGTTGTGGATGTATTGACGGCGAAGCAAGAGCTTTCAATGCCTCCGGAAATTGAAGCGCAAGAAGCCAAAGGCTTTAGCTTATATATGTTGAAGGCGATTATGAGCGGTCGTGGTGATGAGGTGGTGCAATTGGTGAAAACCAACTGGTTGCGTTAATTGTTATCTAATCGAGTAGCACCCTAAAATTAGTATCATAAATAAATCCCCAATTCGGTGTACTGGATTGGGGATTTTTGTTTAATAACCCGCAGCAGATTGGCTGCGCCAAAGGTGGGCTGCAACCAGTGCTCGCCACGGTGCAAATTGGGCTAGCCATTGCTGGGTTTCTTTCGCGGATGGTTGCGCATCTTGAACTAATAAAGTTTGTAGATTGCGCCGCACGGCAACATCCCCATGCAGGGAGCCATCTAGGTAATTAAATCCCCGCAGGAGACCATAGCTGACAGTCCAAGGCCCAATGCCTTTGATGGCTAGCAATTTTTCGGTGACATCATGGACATTTTCGGGGGTAACGGCGTTGTCTAAGTCTAATTCACCCGCTTGAATAGCGTTACAAAGCCCGCGTAAGGCGATGATTTTTCCAAGAGAAAACCCCGCTTGTCGTAAAATTTCATCGTCCACATTGATGACTGAGGTAACGGTAGGAAAGCACCAAATTCCTGATGAGTGCTGTTGCCCAACAGCTTGAATAAAACGTCGGCGGATGGCGATGGCGGCAAGAACACTAATTTGTTGACCGATAATGGCCCATACGAGCGCTTCAAACGTGGTGGCGGATTGATATACTCGCACACCTCGCTGTGGCGCAATCAGTTTACCGAGTATTGGGTGGGTAAGGTATTTTTCTTCAAATTGCTCAACGGGTTGATTCAATCCGAGTAAATGAATCGCAAGTGTGTGTAGCTCATTTAAGGAAGGCGAGGTTTCTGCATTATCAACATCAAGCTGCAATATTGCTTGTTTATTGTCAGTGGCTTGGTCGTTAATGGATAGGCGAATTTGCGCAGCACGTTCCTGCCAGATAATCCCTTTGCGCAAGGTGTTTTTTTCAACAATCTCAGCGATATTTTGCGGATCTCGCAAGTGAAAAGCAAAAAAATCATCAATACGATAATAAGGTGGCAGTGATATAGAAACAGATTGTGTTGATGCCATAGTTCGTCTTCTTCTGATTTATGCTCATTTTTGGTTAAATTTTGACAAAAAACGTCAAACGCTACATTTTTAGCCGTTAGAGTATGTTAGCTTAGCAAAAAGGTGACTCAGATAATCATGTGCTAATTTAGCTTGCTCATATCTATTCAGCAAATTCTTGCGCAAATCGATGAGCAGATTAACTGCATAAATTAAATCAAGGATGTGAAGGTGAACGCAGTAAATAATGAAATGCCTCCTGTACCAAAACCTAAGCCTGAATTAAATGGTATCGGTGGATGGTTGATTCTCCCATTACTTGGGGTGATTTTTTCGGCACTATTTATGCCGTTTAGACTTTGGCATCATAATCAAGAAGTGATTGAATATTGGAGTGAATTGACGTCACCGGGTTCAGACTATTTCATTCCGCTATTCAAAGAAGTGATATATTTTGAAATGGTTGGTAACGCGATTATTTACGGTACAGTCTTGTATCTTTGTTATCTCTTTTTCACTAAGAAAAAATTAATTATTAAGGTGTATGCCTTTTTTCAAATTTTTTCATTGGCTGTGATGGTTTTTGATTTGGTGCTTGCCAATCAATTGTTAGACCTCGAAATAGATTCCAATGATATTCGTGAATTGATACGAGGATTATTTGGTTGTTTCGTTTGGGTGCCTTACTTTTTTGTCTCTGTGCGTGTTCGCAATACTTTTATTAATTAGTGAACCCCAATGACCGTGGAGCCTGCTAATGATTTACTGTAAACGAGTCTATGACCCTTGTAGTCCTCAGGATGGCTATCGCATCTTGGTGGATAGGCTGTGGCCTCGAGGGATCAAAAAGGTGGATTTGCAGTGTGATGAATGGAACAAAGCGGTTGCGCCCTCCAATGAATTGCGCAAATGGTTTCATCAACATACTGACCAGTTTGAGCAGTTTGTGACGAAATATCAGCAAGAACTTCAGCAAAATGATGAATGGTGTGCTGTATTTACGAAGGCGCAACAAGGAGATATCACGTTGTTATATAGCGCGAAAGATACGCAACATAATCAGGCGTTGGTTCTGAAAGCATTTATCGAAGAAAAACTCAAAGAGCGTAAAGAATAAAAAGGTTATTACTATGGATGTGAATTTATCATCTAATCCCGAATCATTGCCCGCGGCTCAAATACCTGCGCAGAGTCATACTAAACCTCAAAAATTCTTCCAAGGGATTGGAGGCTGGCTGATTTTACCTCTGTTAGGTCAACTGTATATGCTGGGTAATTTGGTCAAAATGATGGTGAATGATATTTCTGAGGTTCAAGGTGCTTGGTCGTTGGCAACGAATCCAGCATCGGACTTTTATATGTCAGGGTTTGCCTCTGGTTTTTATACTGTACAGTTCAGCCTTGGGGTAATTATCGCATTAATGGTGGGGTCGTTAATTGCGGTGGTTAAAAAGAAAGCTATGGTTAAGTGGTTGTTTATCATTACGATGATGCTCTATGTCGTGGTAATTGGTGCCTCGCGCATCGCTTTTCCTGTCGCGTTTCACCTCGAAATCGACTATAGCTACATTACTAGTTTTTTTAATGGCAGTTTTTATTGCTTGATTTGGGTTCCTTATTTTCTGGTTTCTGCCCGCGTTAAAAATACCTTTGTGAATTAAAGAAAGGGCTGCGAAGCACAGCCCGCACAGTTAACTATCTAACCTTTATTAACCACCTAGTTGTAAATCATGGGTAATATTGCACTGTTCCACGAATGTTTCATCGTGAGAAACCAATAATAGTGTCCCTTGGTAATCCCGTAATAGCCCTTCCAATAGCTGTTTTGAATCTAAATCTAAGTGATTGTCTGGCTCATCGAGCAGTAAAACAGCGGGAGGATAAGGGCTATGCGTCAGAGCTAGGAGCGTCGCTTTGAGCTGCTCACCACCACTGAGTTGGCACAACGGCAGTAACGATTTATCCCCTCGAATACGCAACATACCTAATTGAGTTCTCCAGTGCTCTACGGAAATTGCTGGTTGATATTGATAGAGAGCTTCGGCAACTGGTAATGATTTATCCAAAAGATTCAGATGTTGGTCTAAATAGCAAAAAGCACCGCTAATGCGGGATTCCCCAGAAAGTGCCTGCAACTTATTTGCCAACACTTTCAATAAGGTGGATTTCCCCGAGCCATTGCGTCCTTGAATATGCCAATGCTCACCGCTATAGGCAGTGAACGAGAGTGGCGCAATTTGCCCATAAGGTAGCTTTAATTGGGAGACAAAAATGCGCATTTTCCCACCTTCGCTTTGGTAATTGAGTACCATTTTTTGAGGTTGAATATGGCTGACTTTGTCTTGATTTTGCTGATGTTGATGTTGTAATTCGCCTAATACTCGCTGGTGACGCTCTGCCACATTGGATTGTCTTTTTTCGGCTCTGTTTTTCTGCATATCGAGCAACAGTAAGGATTGAGAACCGCCATAGCGAATATTTTCGCCTTGCTTACGTCGTTGAGCGGCTTTTTGTAGGTTGGCTTGCTGCTGTTTTTTCTCTTGGCGAATTTGTTTTTCGAGTTGTTCGCCTTCCGCTTCAATAGCGTTGATAGCAAAGGTTTTCTGCTCATCATACAGGGTGTAATTTCCGCCGTATTCCACTAAGCCTTTATCGGTTAATTCAAAAATTGCGTCCATCTCTTCGAGAAGATGCCGGTTATGGCTGATGACTAAACAGCCGGCTTTGTGCTGACTGAGTTTTTCACTTAGCCATTGGCGTCCTTGTTGGTCAAGATGGTTGTCGGGTTCGTCGAGCAAAAGAAAGTGGTCAGGATGTAAAAATGCACGACATAGCGCTAAGCGAGTGCGTTCACCGCCGCTCAGTTGTTTAATAGCGGCATCCATTGATGCCGTTAGCTGCGCAGACGCTAACAGCGTTTCCCATGTTGCGGGTAGATGCCAATTATCTTCCGTTAGCTCGAAATCGGTCATGGTGCCGCGACCTTGTTCAATGCGCGAAAAAGCTTGCCAAAGTGCATCAATGCCTAGCGCTTGAGCAAGGGTGTCGCCCGTTAAGCGGTTGAGTTGATCCACATGAATTATCGGTAAATGCCAATCAACTTTGCCGTGAGTTGGAGTGAGTTGTCGGGCAAGTAATCGCATTAATACGGATTTTCCACGACCATTGTGACCAATCAGCGCATTTTTTTGGCTAAATAAGCTACCACTCAATGGCGGAAAGAGTGTGGACTGATCGAACTCGATGGTTAATTGTGAAAAATGGCACGCGAGAGCTGGGTTAGCTATTGTCATAGAGACCTCCAAATAGAGGGGCAGACAACGTTACGCTATCTTTCGCACGATCATTTTTCGAAGCATTTTCTTTTAAAAAGCATATTTCGAAAAAGAAGCGATGAAAACTGTGTCTGCCAAGAACAGAAAAATAATGACCTTAAACAAGGCATTGTGGATATTTTCTGGCAGTACTTAGTTCATCGTCGGAAAGGCTCACTTTAAAAGGGGCAAAATTGCGGGTGAATTATAAACAGGATTGCGAGGTGGAAGCAAGCATGGGTTGTATGAAAAGTAAACTTGCAGTAATCGACTTCTAAATCCATAATATTGTGTGTTATTGGTAATATTTTAACTTAAGGCGCAATATGTTGGATTTAAGCTTGAGTAAACCGAGTGAAATTGTCAAAAAACTCTGTGAAAGATTACGTTTAGAGCGACTGACATTAAAAATGACGCAGGCAGATGTCGCGGAACGTGCGGGTGTGAGTGCGAATACAGTTTCAAACCTAGAGGCAGGGAGAAATGTTAGTTTTGAGAACATGATCCGTATTGCGATGGTGCTTGGTCGCAGTAAAGAGCTTGAAGGATTGTTTATGCCAAATTTAAACAGCATTGATGATATTGTTCGTTACGATGAAAGCAAAAACCGTCAGCGCGTGAAAAAGGATAAGTGAAATGCTGAAGCAAGTTGATGTTTATTATAATGGCTGGGGGGAGCATTGGTTATGGGGGTCTTTGATTTCTAGTACCGCAATTACAGGTCGCCCACTTATTGCATTTGAATACTCCGATGCCGCTAAGCGCAGAGGACTTGAACTTTCACCTCTGCTCCTGCCACTGAAAGAGACTCAACTTCGCACTGATTTTCCTGCTCATCAATTAGGTTTACCTGGACCTGTCTATGATTCATTACCTGATGGCTGGGGAATGTTGTTGATGGACAGATTATTTCGACGAAGAGGCCTGAATGTGGCTCGTATCGGTGCATTAGAACGCTTAGTGTATGTTGGGCATAATGCAATTGGGGCAATGTCATTTGAGCCTGTTGCCACGGAGCTTCTTGATGAGCAAATTAATATTCCTCTCGACCAATTAGCGGAAGAAGTACAAGATGTTTTAAATGGTGAAGGCGAGCAGTTTTTACAGCAACTATTGCAAATTGGGGGTTCACCTCAAGGTGCTAGACCAAAAGCGCTTGTTTACCGAGACCCAAAATCGAATATTTTTACCACCGTTGCTGCGCCAAATCTTGAGGCTTGGCTAGTTAAATTCCCTGCAAAACATGAGCATCCTGAAGTTTGCGCTATTGAAATGGTCTATTCGGAATGTTTACGACGTTGCGGTATCCCAACCCCAAACACATTGCTGTTTAATTTAAAAAATGGGCTAGCTGCATTTGCATCTGAACGTTTTGATAGGCAGGGCGGCTTCAAAATTCCTGTTCAAAGTTTAGCGGCTTTGACTGGAGCAGATTATGCAATTCCAGGCAGCATTGATTATCTTAGTTTTCTTCGTGCAACACATAAATGCACGAATGATATTAGAGAGAAAAAATCTGCATTTGAACGTGTGGCCTTTAATGTCATCTTTAATAATCGTGATGACCACCCAAAGAATTTCGCTTACACCCTGTCTCAGTCGGGTCAATGGGCTTTGGCGCCTGCCTATGATGTGACGTTCTGTGAAGGGCCTGGAGGGTATCATCAAATGGATGTGATGGGTGAAGCGCTAAAAATTGGAAAGAGGCATTTGCTAGCATTGGCTGATGATGCGGATATCACTGCGCAAGAAGCTAATGAGACGATATCACGCCTATGCCATGTTGCTCGCAAATTTAGCGATATCGCAAATGAACATTATCCTAATAGAATTACGTCCACGACATTGAAACAGATCCAATCCAGAATTGATGACAACATCAAATTCTTAGAAAGATAATAAAGTAAAAGCGCCAGTCTGTGGGCACAGATAGGCGCTTTTGGTACAACAACGAGTTTTTTACGATTCTATCTTTACTGCGTATCTCTTGCGAGATTATGCTGTCACAGCCACTTTAGTGTGCTCTGCAAGCCATTGTGCAATGTGCTGTTTCTCAGCGTCGTTCAGCCACATGCCCAATTTGGTACGACGCCAAATTGCATCGTCTAATTCTACAACCCACTCATTTTCGACTAAGTAGCGTAATTCAGCTTCATAGACGTTTGCGGCAAATGCTTCACCTAAATCAGACAGTGAGTTTGCACCTGCTAAAATCAACTTACTGTTGCTGCCGTAAGTTCTTGCATAACGCAGTGCTAAGCCTTCTGGGAGCCATGGGTAATGCTGGGTTAATACACGTGCGTAACCATCGCGGTCACAACCTTCGATATCGCCACCCGGTAACTGACCATTTTTAGTCCATGGACCGCTAGCGTTAGGGTAGTACGCCGCTAATTTACCCACAGCTGCTTCAGCCAGTTTACGGTAAGTCGTTAATTTACCACCGAAGACTGACAGTAATGGCGCTTTACCCTCTTCATCGTGAATATCTAAAGTGTAGTCACGAGTGATAGCTTGTGGAGAGTCTGACTCGTCATCACACAGAGGGCGAACACCAGAGTAATCCCACACAATATCTTGTTTAGTCAGCTGTTTTTTGAAGTGGTCGTTATACACTTTCAGCAGATAATTAACTTCGTTTTCGTCAATTTTCACATCTTTTGGATCCCCTTTGTACTCAACATCGGTGGTACCAATAATTGAGAATTCATCCATCCAAGGGATCACAAAGACAATTCGGTTATCTTCGTTTTGTAGGATATATGCTTGTGGTTCATCGTGAGCGCGTGGAACCACGATATGGCTGCCTTTGATCAGACGAATACCATAAGGGGATTTCAGTTTTAAGCCGTCATCGAAGAACTCTTTAACCCAAGGTCCTGTTGCATTGACCAGACCTTTAGCTTTCCAAGTATGAGTTTCGCCAGTACGTAAGTCTTGAGCTTCAACCACCCAAAGACCACCTTCACGGTATGCGCGAGTCACTTTTGTACGAGTGCGCACTTCACCGTTCTTGCGTACTACTTCTTGAGCGTTCAATACTACTAAACGCGCATCATCAACCCAACAATCTGAGTATTCGAAACCTTTGGTTAGTTCAGGTTTTAACACAGAATTCTGGTTGAATTTTAAGCTCTTGCTGCTTGGCAGACTAACGCGTTTACCTAAATGGTCGTACAGGAACAGGCCGATACGGATCATCCAAGCTGGGCGTAAGTGAGGCTGATGAGGTAGACGGAAGCGCATTGGAAATGCGATATGCGGAGCCAGTCGCAATAAGACTTCACGCTCTGCAAGTGCTTCACTCACCAGTCTAAATTCATAATGTTCGAGGTAGCGTAAACCACCGTGGATTAGTTTCGAACTTGCAGATGAAGTTGCACTCGCTAAGTCTTGAGATTCAAGCAGCAGTACAGATAATCCACGCCCAGCAGCATCAGCCGCAATACCAGCGCCGTTGATTCCGCCGCCAATTACAATCAAGTCTTTCGTTTCCATGCATCCCCCTGAGATGTTCGAACCATTTTCTATAATGTTCGTTTTCGCTCATTTGATTGTAATCAAATTTTGTACGTCTGCCAACCTGTAATCCATAAAAATAACAAGCGCGTGATGCTAATAACATTTTGTGTATAAATTTAATCTGTTTAATAAGTTGGCAATATGACAAAGGGATGACAACAGAATGAAAAGAAAGGAAAAAATAAGAATTGATGGTAGGCAAGCTACCATCATTGGGAGGTTAAAGCTAGGGGGTTAGCAGAGCTCTAATTGAACGTTATGCTGTTCGATAACCTTTAGGATACTGGCTGGAGGCGCTTGGGTGGTAAACAAGGTATTGATTAGGTTCATATTGCCTAAATTTACCATCGCATTTCGACCAAATTTGGAGTGGTCGGTAACCAACATGACATGACGAGAATTTTCGATAATCGCGCGCTTGGTGCGCACTTCATGATAATCAAACTCAAGCAATGAGCCGTCCATATCAATCCCGCTGATCCCCAGGATGCCGTAATCCAGCCTAAACTGAGAGATAAAGTCGAGGGTAGCTTCACCGACAATTCCGCCATCGCGAGAACGAACTTCACCGCCTGCAAGGATCAAACGAAAATCCTCTTTTGCCATGAGCAATGTTGCGACGTTCAAGTTGTTGGTCACTACTCGCAGGTTTTTATGATTAACCAATGCGTGAGCAACAGCCTCAGGGGTTGTGCCAATATCAATAAATAGGGTCGCGCCGTCAGGAATTTGGCTTGCCACACGTTGAGCAATACGCGCCTTTTCTTCAGACCACATAGTTTTGCGGTCATTATAGGCGGTATTGACGGAACTCGAAGGCAAGGCTGCGCCACCATGGTGTCGTAGGATTTTATTTTGTTCAGCAAGATCATTGAGGTCTCGGCGAATGGTCTGAGGGCTAACCTCAAACTGTTCGACAAGTTCTTCAGTACTGACATATCCCTGAAGACGCACAAGTTCAACAATTGCATCATGTCTCTGGGTTTGTTTCACAGCATTAGCCTCTAATTATAAAATGTTCTATTTGGAACCTTGGTGTTTAAAACTGAGCCTATTATCCCATATTCCCATCAATAATCCGATAATTAACCCTGAAGTATGTGCGGCATTAGCAATGTCCATACCAAGCAAGTCAAAGTAACCGAAAAATAACCAGATAATTGAGAATACCATGAGCCCGCGAGGGATGCCGATACCAATTTCTGGGCGACGTTCGCCAGTGAGCCAAACATAGCTAACCAGTGCATAAACGACACCCGATAAGCCGCCGAAGTTATTTTCACTGAATAGGGATTGACCCCAGTTACTGAATAATGCGGAGACTAATAAAATGGTGAACAGTTTTCCTGTGCCCATTTTTTTCTCAACTTGCCCGGCAAGAAACCACCAGAGCGCAAGGTTGAAACCGATGTGCGAAATAGAAAAGTGAACGAACGCTGGGCTTATCCAACGCCACAATTCACTTTGCTGATCACCAATAGGCCAACCTAGATAGTATAGAACGACACGGGGATCTGTCAGGGTGACCCAAAGATAGACCGCGATAGACAGCAAAATAACGGCGATAGTTAATGGGCCTGATTGCTGTTTTAAATAACTGAATGTCAGATAGTTTCGATACTGAAATTGGGCATCTGTGCGACCCGTTTGCCAGCTGGCTTCGAGGTAACGAGGATCATTAGGGTTACGCAAAAAGGTTTCTAACTCTTGGCGTACTTGCTCAGTATGCTGCTCATCGGCGAGCCAAAGTTCATAATGTTGTTGGTCGTTGGAAGGATGGAGTTGTAGTTGGATATTTTGTCCAGCCATATAATCGACAAACGCTTGAGCCATCCGTGGGTTTTCAAAAGAGATAATGTGGATCATAAATACGTTGTCTCGTTTAGAGCGCCGTTATGGCTTGTGGGTATTCCCGTGACCATGCCTCAAATCCGCCATTAATGCTATATACAGATTCAAAACCAATATTAATTAAGTATTGCGCCGCACCTTGGCTGCTGTGACCGTGGTAGCACATCACCATAATCGTTTGTTCGTAATCTGTTTTTTCGACAAACGGGTGAAGTGATTCATTGGTTAAGTGGTAAGCGCCTGTCGCGTGACCAGCACGAAAACTTTGGGGATCGCGAACATCGACAAGGATAGCAGTGCCATCTAGCCAGTGCTGATAAGCTTGTTCAGGTGTTAGTGTCTCAAAATGGTCCATAAAATACCGGAAAATTAGGGGAAATGTCATGAAAGAGCATCCACAGGAGTGCTGAGGATGCTCTAATACTCAGTAGAAAATGCGGGTGAGCAGAATCTATTAGTAGAAAGAGTGCTCGCCGCGTTGGTGCTCAGTCAGGTCTTTAACACCTTTTAATTCACCTTCGAACATTTTCAGTAATTCTTTTTCGATACCTTCTTTCAGCGTCACATCGACCATGGAGCAACCATTACAGCCGCCGCCGAATTGCAGGATAGCAAAACCATCTTCGGTGATTTCCATTAAGGAAACACGACCGCCATGGCTCGCTAATTGTGGATTAATTTGTGATTGTAAAACGTATTCAACACGCTCAATTAATGGCGCATCTTCAGACACTTTACGCATTTTCGCGTTCGGTGCTTTTAAGGTTAACTGAGAGCCTAATTGGTCTGTGACGAAATCAATCTCAGCATCTTCTAAGAATGGAGCGCTAATTTCATCAACATAAGCAGAGAGTTTTTCAAACTTCAGCTCTTTATCGGTGGCTTCTACGGCACCAGGAGGGCAATAAGAAACACCACACTCAGCGGTTGGTGTGCCTGGGTTAATGACAAATACTCGAATTTGGGTTCCTGACTCTTGGCTTTCCAATAACTTGGAGAAGTGAGTCTGTGCTGCTTCTGTAATATTAATCATAATCTCTTGCTCAATAATAGTTGACTGCTTTAGTTGGTTATAATACGCCCATTTACACCCATCCTACAAGGTGCGACAGAGTGACCACGCGTCAACAGTATGCGCTCCCGCACAAATCAACAATTGAGCGGCGGCATGCATGGTTGAGCCAGTTGTAATCACATCATCAATAATAGCTATGTGTAGACCTGAAACCGAAGTTTCAAGGGTAAATGCCTCTTTTAGGTTATTGCGGCGCTGCTTACGTGTTAATGAAACTTGCGCCAGTGTATCACGAGAGCGCAATAATGAATTTTGCGAATAGGCAATATTTAACCATGTGGTTAAATTACCACCAATTAATGCCATGTGATCAAATCCTCGACGCCAACATCGTCGAGGGTGGGGAGGTATGGTTATCAATAAGTCGGGTTTTTTCCATTGCTGTTGGCGATATCCATTCAGCCAATAAAGTAAAAATATCCGCGTCAGGGGGATAGCTAACTGGGGTTGATAACGAAATTTATATTGATGGATAAGCTGGCGTAATGGCGCTTGATATGGCGTTACGGTAATCAACCTTTGCCAAGGCGGTGGCTGTACAAGGCAGCGCCCGCAAGGAAATTGATGATATTCACAAGGAAGAGCGCATTGTGGACAAACCTTCGGCATTGGCGGTAAGTTTTTGATACAAAAGCTGCATATTCCTTGCTGGGGAATTTTTAATAACTGCCGGCATAGCCAACAGACCCCTTCCATTGCTAGCATAGGCGAGTCCTAGATTGAAAAATCAGAATGAAAATAACATTGAAGAGAGTGTAACCATGGCGACGTTATATTGGCAGACAGTGGGTGACGGAAAACAAGATATTGTGTTACTGCACGGATGGGGACTGAATGCCGAAGTCTGGCAAACAATTATTCCTCGACTGGCTTCGCAATTTCGCATCCATTTAGTTGATTTACCGGGTTATGGGCGTAGTCACGATTTCACTCCGATGACCATTCAATCAATGGCCAATGTTGTGTGGGAACAAGCACCTAAAAATGCGATTTGGCTGGGGTGGTCTTTAGGTGGGTTAGTAGCAAGCCGTATCGCGCTTGATCACCCTAATGAGGTAAAAGCCTTAATCACCGTGGCATCTTCCCCTTGCTTTGGGGCTCATGATGAGTGGCAAGGTATCAAGCCCGAAGTCTTACTTAATTTTGAGCAGATGCTGGCTGAAAATTTCCAGCGTACCGTTGAGCGTTTTCTGGCACTGCAAACATTGGGAACTGAAAGCGCCCGTGAGGATGCGCGTACATTGAAATCTGTGGTATTGGCGTTGCCAATGCCATCGGTTGAAGCCTTGAATATGGGGCTGGAATCTTTACGTACTGAAGATTTACGAGAGGAACTCACCCATTTACAGGTGCCTTTCTTACGCGTTTATGGTTATTTAGATGGCTTGGTCCCGCGTAAAATCGCAGGGAAATTAGATGAGTTGTATCCCAATTCATTATCCGTTGTGATGCGTAATAGCGCTCATGCGCCGTTTATTTCTCATCCCGATGAGTTTTGTGAAACATTGGTTCAGTTTGCGAAATCATTGAACTAAATCAGTGTATTAGAAGCTGATTCGCTGAGATGAAAACAACTATTTAATCTTATAGACAAAATGTGAGCAATCGTGACTCTCGGGGCATCCTTTACAACTGGTACCCGTAAGGCACGCGCTCACATCGATTTTTTCAATTTTCCCCATACTGACCAGTTTTTCAGCCATGGCATTGACCAGTGCAGCAGGGGCGTTTAGTTGAGAACTCAGAAGCGCAATGTCAGCTTGCCCATATAATGCAATTAAATCTCGGACTTGCAGCAAGCTGACCATCGTATTTTCCTTAGTGGCAACTGTTGTTAGAACAACCTGAACATTGTTGCGCTGTTTTGGATTTAATATTAAACGTCACACGGCTGCGCATACGGCGTAGAGCGGTGATCAGTACAATATTAAACAGTAGCACCGCGCCAATGGTGATCAAGCTGCTTTGTGGATGTTCGCTAAATGTAGCTGTTTGATAGAACAGTGCTGCGAGGCTATAAGCCACGTTTAATCCCCACAGAATAGAGAATGTCATCCAGCTTTTGTTGGTTTCACGGGCGATTGCTCCCATTACTGACACACAAGGCACATACAGCAGCACAAAGATTAGGTAACTATAAGCGGCGATATCTGAACCAAATTTCGCTGCCATGGTACCCATGGAGCCTGTTGCCATCTCGGCATCACCCATACTCGCTTCGATTGGGTTGGATAATGCACTGATGGAGAATGTCTCTTTTAAGCTATCCCACGTATCCGTGACTGCCGCACCTAACTCATCGAGCAGGTCGAACGATTCTGCATCGAAAGGTTCACTGGTAATCGCTTCGGCGGTGTACAGGGTATTTAAGGTCCCAACCACCACTTCTTTAGCCATTGCACCGGTGATCAAACCTACAGTCGCTTGCCAGTTATCATTGTGTACGCCGATAGGCTGTAATACTGGGGTGATCACTTTACTGACGGAAGCCAGCGCAGAGTCATTAATGTTGTCCACAGGCTTGCCGGATAACGAAAAGCTATTTAGCGCACCGATAAAAATACTCGCTACCACAATGACTTTACCTGCACGGATCACAAAGCCTTTTAAACGCTGCCAAGTTTGGATAAGCAATGTTTTTGCATGAGGTACATGGTAGACCGGCAGTTCCATCACAAACGGGGACGCTTCACCGCGCATCAAAGTATGTTTCAGTAGCAGGCCTGTTAGGATTGCCACGACAATACCGAGAATGTAGAGGGAGAACACGACGCTTGCGCCGTTTTTACCAAAGAATGCCGCTGCAAATACTGCGAAGATAGCTAAGCGAGCACCGCAGGACATAAACGGTGCCATAAGCACGGTGATCAAGCGTTCACGAGGTGCATCTAAGGTTCTTGCTCCCATGATAGAAGGTACGTTACAACCGAAGCCAACAATTAATGGAACAAAAGATTTACCCGGTAAACCAAGAGATTGCATCAGTCTATCCATAACGAAAGCTGCTCGAGCCATATAGCCTGAGTCTTCCAAGATAGATAAGAACAGATACATCATGCCGATTTGTGGCACCAGAGGCAGAACGGTATTGATACCACCGCCAACACCTTGAGCAAGGAAAACGGTCAACCAATCAGGGAAGTTTGCTGTTGCTCCAATCCATTGAATACCATGAATAAAGATAGCTTCAGAGGCCCCTTCAAAGAACGGTTGTAAAGCACCACCGATATTGATCGCAAGGACGAACATTAGATACATCACGAACAAGAAAATTGGCACGCCAAGCCAGCGGTTCAAGATAAATTTATCCAGCGCTTGAGTGAGTTTATTCGGCTCAGCGGCACTGTTATTAATCGCGGCGTCACAAATTGAGGCAATGGATTGATAGCGAGCGTCCGCAATGAGCAACTCGGGTTCTTCTTGCAAGGTATCTTTAAGTCTAAGGCGAGTTTCAGCAAATACTTGCTCAGAGATATCAGCTCGTTGGCGGCTATAAATATCGCCTTCTAAAATCTGGAGAGCTAACCAACGGCGCTGCTGCTGACTAAATTGCTGAGCAGAAATTTGCTCTGAAAGCATATCCACGGTTTGTAACAGTTGTGGCGGATATTGCACTAGGGCCTGTTGGCTATTTTGAGGATGGCTATCAATCGCTTGTTTGAGCTGTTCAAGGCCAGTTGCACGGGTAGAGACCATTGGGATAACAGGGCAACCGAGCTGTTTTTCGAGCTGTTTAACATCAATATCGATATGTTGGCTTTTGGCAATATCCAGCATGTTCAGTGCGACGATGCAGGGAACACCTAGTTCAACAAGCTGTAATGTCAGATATAAATTGCGCTCGAGGTTTGAGGCATCCACCACGTTGATCAACATGTCGGCTTCGCCACTTAAAATAAAGTAGCAGGCGATTTGCTCATCGAGGGAGGTTTGCTCTGAGATAGTTGTAAGGGAATAAGTACCTGGTAAATCAACGAGTTCAATCTTGTGTTCAGGTGTGTGGAAGCGTCCAACTTTACGTTCGACGGTCACTCCTGCCCAGTTACCGACGCGCTGACGTGACCCTGTTAACTGGTTAAACAAGGTTGTTTTACCTGCGTTAGGGTTGCCAATAAGGCCGATAGTTAATGGTTTCATAGTGTATGCCAGTCGTGAAAATGAAAATCTTTATTGGAATTAATCCAAAAATAATTAGTTCGCTTGAGCTTCATCTAAGTTAATCAGAGCTAAATCTTTTTTGCGTAATACTAAGCTGACGCGATGAGTTTCAATTTGCACGGGATCACCAAACGGCGCTACGCGCACAACTTTGAACACTGAGCCTGGAAGCAGACCGAGGGAAAGTAATTTTTGGCGATAGGCCGGACTTATCTCTGGTGAAAAGCCAAGTATTTTATAACTGCATTGAGGAAGTATGGACATAGTACCTTCCAATTACGGTTTATTCTGTTGATTTAACATGAAAACTGCGATGTTAAATTACAGAGAGTGTTATTAAGAATAATATTGATAATTATTATTATAAAAGTGGTTATCTTTAAAAGAAATAGAATGGAAGATAAAATTAAATCTAATTAACAATGAGAATCATAATCATCTACCATGATTATATTTAGCCTCTTTTTCGGGCAATATTAAATGATGTGGATCAAAAAGGGATTTAGTTGGCGGAGTTTTTTAAAACGAAAAGGCAGATGTTAGTATTGTTAATTAATATAATTAAATAAGACAAAATGCAGATAATAAATTGAATTAGTTATTTAATTTATTTCTATAAGAAAAATGGAATATGTTTAAATTAAGTACGGAGAGATGATTGAATACATTTTAATAAATGCCCTTACCGATGAAACAGCAAGGGCATCATATCTTAGCGCTTTTTACCAAAAGCAGCAGCCAGTGCATCACTCATCGCACTGTTGCTAGACGCAGAGCTAGATGATGAATTTCCTCGCGCATTCCCTCGTGAAGCAGGGGCTTTGCGGGTATTTCTATCTTGCGCTGGAGCCGCACTGCGAGGTGCGCTGTTACCTTCACCCGCTTGTTCATCTAAGCGCATAGTGAGCGCAATACGCTTACGAGCAATATCCACATCCAGCACTTTGACTTTCACAATGTCACCCGTTTTGACGACTTTGTGAGGATCTTCAACATAGCTGTTTGAAAGGGAAGAAATATGCACTAGGCCATCTTGATGAACACCAATATCCACAAATGCCCCGAAATTAGTGACGTTAGTCACTGCACCTTCTAAGATCATTCCCGGTGTTAAGTCATTCATCGTTTCGACGCCGTCAGCAAAGGTTGCCGTTTTAAACTCAGGGCGTGGGTCACGGCCCGGTTTTTCCAGCTCTTTGATGATGTCTGTGACGGTAGGAACCCCAAACTGTTCGGTGGTAAATTCACGTGGGCTTAAGCCATTTAATACCTGTGAATTGCCCATGATCTCTTTGAGTGGCTGACGTACAGCTTCAAGGATTTTTTCAACGATTGGGTAGGCTTCCGGGTGAACCGTTGAGGCATCCAGTGGGTTATCCCCATTGGTGATACGCAAGAAACCCGCACACTGTTCAAAGGCTTTCGGACCTAAGCGAGCGACCTTGAGTAACTGTTTTCTGTCATTGAATTGACCATTCGCATCACGCCAATCAACAACATTTTGCGCGATCATTTTGCTCAAGCCAGCAACGCGGGTAAGTAGTGCCACGGAAGCGGTATTTAAATCGACGCCGACGGAGTTTACGCAGTCTTCAACGACTGCATCTAACTTACGGGCTAGCTGAGTTTGGCTGACATCATGCTGATATTGGCCGACACCAATAGATTTCGGGTCGATTTTCACCAGTTCAGCCAGCGGGTCTTGTAAGCGACGAGCAATAGAAACCGCGCCACGCAGAGATACGTCTAAATCAGGGAATTCTAATGCTGCCAGCTCAGAAGCGGAATAAACAGAGGCGCCTGCTTCACTGACAATGACTTTTTGCGCCGTGACGTCAGGGAACTGTTTTTGCACTTCAGCAAAGAAGCGTTCGGTTTCTCGTGATGCAGTTCCGTTACCAATCGCGACCAGCTCAACGTGGTATTTCTGGCATAATGCGGCAACGATAGCAGCCGCTTTGGCAGCTTGGCCTGTGTGCGGGTAAATGGTATCTGTCGCCATGACTTTACCCGTCGCATCAACGACCGCGACTTTGACACCTGTACGTAAACCCGGATCGAGACCCATCGTGGCACGCATACCCGCAGGAGCTGCCATCAATAAGTCACTGAGGTTACGGGCGAATACGTTAATTGCTTCTTCTTCCGCTTTCTCGCGCAGGGCGCTCATGATTTCGGTTTCTAGGTGCAGTAACACTTTGACTCGCCACGTCCAACTGATGACAGCTTTACGCCATTGGTCAGCGGGGGCATTGTTCAAACGAACATCTAAATGGCGAGTAATAATTTCTTCGCAATAACTCTCTTTTGGCGGCTCTTCAAACTGAGGGTCGCAGTTGAGGGATAACTGCAAAACACCTTCATTGCGACCACGGAACATGGCCAAAGCGCGGTGTGAAGGAACTTGAGCAACGGGTTCATGGTGATCAAAATAGTCGCTAAATTTTACACCCTCAGTCTGTTTGCCATCAGCAACAACAGAAACAATGTGCGCATTCTTCCAAATATAGTCGCGAACTTTCGCTAATAAGGTAGCATCTTCGGCGAAACGCTCCATTAAAATGTAGCGAGCACCATCTAAAGCGGCTTTGGTATCCGCAACGCCTTTATCTGCGTCAACATAGCTTTGTGCAAGTGTATCCGGTGACTGGCTTGGATCGTTCCACAGCGTATCCGCTAAGGGTTCTAAGCCCGCTTCGATAGCAATTTGCCCACGAGTACGGCGCTTTGGTTTGTAAGGGAGGTAAAGATCTTCGAGTTCGGTTTTATTCAGCGTTGTATTGATAGCAGAAGCGAGTTCTGGAGTAAGCTTACCTTGTTCATCAATGGATTTTAGAATGGTTTGCTTACGGTCGTTTAACTCTCTCAAATACCCTAAACGGCTCTCTAGCTGACGTAGCTGAGTGTCATCCAATCCCCCCGTAACCTCTTTACGGTAGCGGGCGATAAATGGGACGGTATTGCCTTCATCCAATAATGTAATGGCTGAAAACACCTGTTTTGGTTGGGCTTGTAGTTCGGCCGCAATAATTTGGCTTAGAGTTTCATTCATGTCGTGTTTAAATACCTACTCAAAGAACAGTGAAAATAGACTGCACAGTTATACTTGCTGGTAGACAGAATTGCCAGACAGAATTTTTGTCTAGTGGTAGGCAAGTCGCAGATTATATTTTATAAAATATTATAATTATCCGATTTATATACCTTTAATGAGATGAATAAGAGCCTTTTAATTACCCGTGAAGGATGGGACGCTTTAGACAAAGAACTTAAGTATCTTTGGAAAGAAGAGCGCCCTCGAGTGACGCAGTCTGTCTCTGAAGCCGCAGCCCAGGGGGATCGTTCCGAAAACGCAGAATATATCTACGGTAAAAAACGGTTGCGGGAAATAGACCGCCGTATTCGTTTTCTATCCAAAAGGTTGGATCAGCTTAGAATTGTTGAACCCGATCCTCGACAAGAGGGGCGTGTGTTTTTTGGCGCATGGGTTAAGCTTGAAGATGATAATGAAAATATCAGAATTTTCCGGTTAGTGGGGGCGGATGAATTTGATCCTGCTAAGCAGTGGATTTCTATCGATTCACCAGTCGCTCGCGCATTAATTGGCAAGCAGGTTGATGATGAAGTGGTCGTCACAACGCCGGGCGGAAAAGTCACCTATTTTGTGCTAGAGATTAGCTATAAACCATTAATCAGTTAACGAGTAAAATGATTCATTAAAGTTAGTGTTAATGGTAAATTAATGGCATGAATATTATTTTTGTTACTTTCATCAGCAGAATAATTCTAAAATTCCACACTTTGGGGGCTATAAATGCAGGAAAGTTATAAAGTTCTCGTCGTCGATGATGATATGCGTTTACGTGCTCTGCTTGAACGTTACCTCACCGAGCAGGGTTTTCAGGTAAGAAGTGCAGCGAATGCTGAACAGATGGACAGGATCCTAACACGGGAATCTATTCATTTAATCGTATTGGACTTGATGCTTCCTGGGGAAGATGGCTTATCTATTTGCCGTCGTTTACGTAGTCAAAATAACCCAATTCCAATCATTATGGTTACCGCGAAAGGCGAAGAAGTTGACCGTATTGTGGGCTTAGAAATTGGTGCGGATGACTATATCCCTAAACCGTTTAACCCTCGTGAACTGTTAGCGCGTATTCGTGCGGTGCTGCGTCGCCAAGCGAATGAGCTACCAGGTGCGCCATCGCAAGATGATGCCGTCATCACTTTTGGTAAATTCAAACTGAACCTCGGAACCCGTGAAATGTTCCAAGGCGAAGAGAATATGCCATTAACCAGTGGTGAGTTTGCGGTGTTGAAAGTATTAGTTTCTTATCCACGCGAACCATTATCTCGTGACAAGCTGATGAGTTTGGCTCGAGGTCGTGAATACAGTGCGATGGAGCGTTCTATCGACGTTCAAATTTCACGTTTACGCCGTATGATTGAAGAAGATCCTGCGCACCCACGTTACATTCAAACCGTTTGGGGCTTAGGATACGTATTTGTTCCAGATGGAAGTAAAGCATGAAGCGACTGAGGTTCTCACGACGTAGTACATTTTCTCGCTCGTTATTTTTGTTTGTCGCACTCCTGTTCGCAAGCCTTGTGACCAGCTATATGGTTGTATTGAATTTTGTTGTGATGCCAAGCTTACAGCAGTTCAATAAAGTGCTTGCCTATGAAGTACGTACATTGATGACAGAGAAAATGGTTCTACAAGATGGAACCTCAGTGCGAGTTTCACCCGCATTACGTAAAAAAATCTACAATGAGCTCGGTATTACCTTTTACGCCCATTCAGCGGCGATGGAAGGGGGATTAAACTGGGCAAAAGAGTATGATTTTCTAAGTGAAAACATGTCGGAATACTTGGGTGGCAAGGCCAGCGTGCATCTGGAACTTGGGCGTGAGTATCCGATATTGTGGTTAACATCCTACCTAGCACCAGATATTTGGGTGCGCGTTCCGCTCACCGAAATCGGCCAAAATCAGTTTTCTCAAGTTTTCCGCTATACACTCACGGTCTTCCTCACGATTTTTGCGGGGGTTTGGCTCTATATTCGCTATCAAAACAAGCCATTATTAGAGCTGGAATATCACGCGGGTGAGGTCGGTAAGGGGCATGTTATGCCGCCGATGCAAGAGAAAGGTGCCACAGAGGTTCGCGCGGCTATTCGCTCGTTCAACCATATGGCGGCAGGGATAAAATCCCTCGAAAATGACCGCACTGTATTAATGGCAGGGGTCAGCCATGACCTTCGAACGCCACTAACCCGCATTCGTCTCGCAACGGAAATGATGGGACCAGAAGATGGCTATCTCGCTGAATCTATCAACAAAGATATTGAAGAGTGCGACGCAATCATCGGTCAATTCATGTCTTACCTGAAAACAGGGCAAGAAATGGATATGGAGTTTTGCGACCTTAACGCTATTCTCAACGAAGCTGTTGTTGCTGAAACCAACGTCGTGGGAGAAATTGAAACCAATTTAGTCCCAGGACCAGTGATGTTCAACGGTAACCATCTCGCTATCAAACGCGCAATTACCAACATGATAGTCAACGCTTATCGCTACGGAAATGGCTGGATCAAAGTCAGCAGTGGTAAAAATGAAGATTATGTTTGGTTCCAAGTTGAAGATGATGGCGCAGGGATCAAAGAAGAAGACATTCAACGCCTATTCCAGCCGTTCGTACAGGGTGAAAAAGCCCGTAGCAACAAAGGTACAGGACTGGGACTCGCGATAATTCGCAGGATTATAGATGCTCACGAAGGGAATATTGAGATCCATAAAAGTGAGCGCGGCGGGTTTGCTATTCGGGCCCTTCTCCCTCTCAAAGAACGCGAAGACT